>JAICIM010000256.1 GCA_025928885.1 Ktedonobacteraceae bacterium
AGTCTCCGCTTCGGGGGTAAAGCTATCATCCGCCCATTTAGATGGTTGGGGATTTCACCCAACGTCAGAAAGATAGTTGTCAAAGATTTCTTTGCCGCTCGTCTCCCGTATTGCTACGGTTTGGAGCGAACGGATCGCACTATAGGTGAGCATCTGCACAAAGCTGTAGAGGCCCCAATCGTTATAGACCAGGCGGTTGCGGAACTGCCGCTTGCGTCGCTCTTTGGGCGTCTCCCCTTCATGTTTTTTGAGGACCATCTGCCGCTGAGAAAGATCGCCAATGACCACAGCCCTTTCAGCCAGTCGGCCAGCGATCAGATGAGAGGCTTTGTGCAGACAGTCCTGCTGCTTGCGTCGTTTCCGTTGCGCCACTCGCTGATAGACCTTCGAGAGGCGCAGATAGCGCCGCGATTTCTTCTTGCACTTGGCGCGTTTGGAACGGATTTTGTCGAGTTGGCGATTATACCAACGATAGCCTTTGAAGCCGCCAATGTGGTAGACCCGCCCGGTATCACTATAGCCAGTTGCCAGCGTTTTGATCCCCAGATCAAAGGCGACCACTCCCCCTGGCGGACCATGCTGCTCGACTTCCTCATAAACAAAGGAGCCGTAATAGTACCCCTGGGCATCACGGCTGATCGCCACTTCCCGAAAGTGCGCAGGAGGCTCTTCGGTGAGATGGGCCACGATGTTGACAAGGACTTTGTTGCCTCCTTTGCCTCCGGTGGGCAGCACGAGCGTGTGGTCTTGCACTCTCAGATACATCGCCGGATAGCACAAGGTAAAGAACTGATGGCGCGGCTTGACACGGGGAAACCCCGGTTTCTGTTCCCCGTCGGCCACTCGCCGGAAGAAGGCTTGCATCGCCTTGTCGAGCCGGAAGAAGACTTCAGCCAACAGTTTCCCGTAGACCGCATTGATCTGAGGATCAAATCTGCGGCTTTCCTTCAGTGTCTTTTTGGCATCTTTGAAGTTCCAGCGCTTGCCCTCGCGTAGCTGCATCACCCACCAGTTATAGAGGCCACGACATTTGCCTTGCATGAACTCTAGCGTGGCCGCATCCTGGAGACTCACCTCCAGCCTAATTTTTTTACACAGCAGCATCCACATCCCCCTGGAGGGTGGGGTAAGGCGATGGCCCAATGAGAGAAGCATCTCGCTGAACCATGAAGGCATGCCAGCCTGTTTGAAATCTATTCTTGCTGGAACGTGCTTGCGTTTCTTGGATTTGCATGTCTGCATTCTACAGTGTTTCTCAAGCATGTCAATCGACATCTGCCTATCTCTCCATCCCTTTCACCTGCATACGCTTGCACACATTTTTCATCACTATTCTCTTTTTCCTTTCTCGCTGCACCAAAAAGGCTTGCAGCTTTTCCACCCCGCAGTATAGAGATAAACCAAAGGAAAAACTATCCGATTCTTGTGCTCCAAATTTGTGAAGGAGCAACCCACAATTGCCAGTTGGCACGAAAGGCGCTACTATGGACGAATCACTATTGACCAGATACTTGCAAACGAGACAGAAGAGATGAAGCCAAGAGTAGTTAAGATCTATTCAGAGAACAACGATTTTCAGTATGTGGAGACGTTGCGGCGCAAACGAGAGAAGCGGCACAAACACCAGGAATTTTTTGTGGAAGGCGTGCGGCCAATCAATCAGGCGCTCAAGTATGGCTGGACCATCAACGCCTTCCTGTATGCACGCGACCAGCAGCTCTCGGATTGGGCAAAAAACATCCTCCGCGACTCGCAGGCCCGCACGCACTACGAACTCCCTTCGCCGCTGATGCAAAAGTTGAGCAATAAACAGGAGGCATCGGAACTCATCGCCATCGTTGCTATGCCCGAAGATAGCCTCTCACGCATTCCACTTACAGAGTTGCCACTAATCATGATTTTTGATCGACCGGCCAATCCTGGCAACCTGGGGACGATCCTGCGCTCGTGTGATGCTTTACATGTCGATGGGCTGGTGATTACCGGTCACGCTGTTGACCTGTACGATCCCGAAACCATCAGTTCCTCCACCGGCTCGTTCTTTGCCCTGCCAACTGTGCGCCTGCCCTCACATAAAGAGTTACTGCCCTGGCTCGACGCGCTGAAAAAACAGTACGGTCAGATACAAATCGTGGGCAGCGACGAGAAGGGCGACTTGAGCATTGAGGAACACGATTTCACCGGCCCCACGATATTGATAGTGGGCAACGAGACATGGGGCATGAACGCAACGTACCGCGAATTGTGCGATACCATCGTGAAAATCCCTATCGCTGGCTCTGCCTCTTCGCTGAACGTGGCCTGCGCCTCCTCGATTTTTCTGTATGAGATTGATCGACAGCGGCGACATAACAGGTAACATAACACATAGTAAACAGAACTCAGCAACCTGGGGTTGATATCAGGGTCATAGAGAAGGTATTCTGTTTATACAAGAAGGGAAACCCTGGTGTCTCACCAGGAAGCAAGAACACGGGAGAACAGAACAACAATGACGAATTCCAGAACGCGGATTGGCGTGATCGGCTGCGGCAACATCAGCCCTATTTATCTGCAAGCGGGGAAGCGTTTCGAGATCCTCGAAGTCGCTGCCTGTGCAGATATCGACCTACCACGGGCAAAGGCAAGGGCTGCTGAGTTCGGCATTCCAAAGGCATGTAGTGTAGAAGAGCTGCTGGCCGATCCAGACATTGACATCGTGGTCAATCTGACCATTCCCAAAGCACATGGCCCGGTTGGTCTGACAGTGCTTCAGGCGGGAAAATCGGTCTACAACGAGAAACCGCTGGCTGCACTGCGTGAGGAGGCGCAACCGCTGCTGACAACGGCACGTGAGCGCGGGCTGCGCGTTGGAGGTGCGCCGGATACCTTCCTGGGCGGCGGTCTGCAAACGTGCCGCAAGCTCATTGACGATGGCGTGATTGGCGAACCGGTGGCGGCAACGGCGTTTATGATGGGTCACGGTCACGAAAGCTGGCATCCCGATCCCGCATTCTACTACCAGGTTGGCGGCGGCCCGATGTTCGATATGGGGCCATACTATTTGACCGCGCTCATCAACCTGCTCGGCCCCGTGCGGCGCGTCACCGGTTCAACGCGGATTAGTTTTCCCGAACGCACCATCACCAGCAAGCCTAAATATGGCACGAAGATCGAGGTAAAAACGCCAACGCATATCGCGGGCGTGCTGGACTTCGCGAGTGGTGCGATTGGCACGATCATCACCAGCTTCGACGTATGGTCACATCACGCGCCGATCATCGAGATTTACGGCTCGGAAGGGACATTGAGCGTCCCCGATCCCAACAACTTTGGCGGCGTCGTGCGCGTACGCAAGGCGCGGGAGCAGGATTGGGTTGAGGTGCCGTTGACGCATGGCTATACGCAGAACAGTCGCGGGTTGGGCGTGGCGGATATGGCCTATGCGCTGCGTTCGGGTCGCCCGCATCGCGCAAGCGGCGAACTGGCCTATCACGTCCTCGATATTATGCACGCCATCCACGATGCCTCGCGCGAGGGACGACATGTAGAGCTAGCAAGCACATGCGAACGTCCCGCGCCGCTGCCCGTGGGATTGCGCGAGGGAACGCTGGATAGCTGATCTGGCAACTGAAGAAGGTGCGAGGGCCAGGATAAAGTATAGTAAACCCAAACTTAGTACACCCTCGTACCATTAGCGCAATTTATATATGGCCCTCACACCATTCATATACATACGATAGAGTGCAATGAGAACCACTTTCTTCTCAGTACACTCCCTACTGATATTTTCCTCCATCCTTTCTCCAATGCTCCACTTCTGCAATGATCGCATTTGCGACCAGAAATCAGAAATTCATGGGGATTTGGCTTGAAAAAAGCTGTTCTCACTCGTCAATCTTTATTAAAGGGGATATATTGCCTGTTTGACTTGTTTCTGTCAACTTTTTGGCAGAAGTAGGCAGATGGGCGATTTTATTATTGAGAATGTAGGGATTGAACACCTGGAGAAGCTTATTTGTTGCTGATGCTTGCTTGTCCCAAACCCTCTACCCTGCACTCCTATCAGCATCATACAGATAAGACTGACATGTGGCAATTGACCTATGTTTGAAAAGAAGGCTTACCGCGTTCACTTAGTCAGGGGATTTGGGATACAGGAATATGAGGCAAAGGCTACATCTACGTCAGAGGCAAACAACACGATCCGCCCAGCCAGAAAAATGGTCTCGCTTGCTCCATATCAGGCTTCTCGGCGGGGTTACGATTGCGGGCGTCATTCTCTATGCCGTTGACGCTCTTTCCCAAAACGCACTCGGCCAGATCGGAATGGGAATCATGCAATCGGTGTTCACGCGGCTACAAGCTCTTATGACCGCCACAGACCCCTACGCCATCATCATGTTTCTTATTCTGCTTATTATTGTTCTGGCCGTTAGCTTTACATGGCTGTGGCGAAAATATAAGCGTTTGGAAAGAAATATGCGGCAGAAAAAGTATATTGAGCAGATTGATGATCTTGTACTTATGCATCTGCCACTCTTTATGACATGTGAAGAGGAAGGAGAATCACATGAAAATTGAAACACGGCAAAAGATATTGAGCGAAGTGCTTGAATTGACTGCAACACGCTTTGACAATCATGTGGACCGTGGGGCAATCTTCTTACCAGAGGAATACAACCTGCTTATTCGAGCGCACTGGGGTATTTCGCCAGAGAGCGTTGAGCGCACCATATGTTATATAGGCAATGATGCCAGAAAGAAGCGAGGCTCGGCTGGCAATGTCTATCTGACAGGACAACAACGTATCGCTCATATGCATCAGACGAAGGATGGACACTGGAAAAGTGATGATGAACATTTTATCGACTTCTCTGCCAATCGCCGAATCTGGCCCTATCGCTCTTCCGCGCTCACACCTATTTTTGAAGTTGGCCCGGAGGATGTTGTGACGAGACTGAAGCCGCAAGGTGTACTGGTGTTTAACAGCCAGCATGAAACGGTTTTTGATTCTGAAGAGGCAAAGGAGTATCTGCGCCAGGCCAGCAAGAGGATTGCTTTTCTATTACGGATCTACTCGCCAACACTGAGTGGAACGCGCTAAACGCTATCTTCATCATATGCAATCTGAATTGACGCTTTCGCATTCTCAACATTTAGGGGGGGTGTTGCAGGCTAAAGAGGAGAGAGAAAACGCACGACTCCATTGTCGCGCCTGAAAACAGCACACAATGATTAGGAGAGGGGCATGGCCTCATACAAGCGCCATTCAGGATCGAGGGTATACTGGGTCAGCAGACGATCTCCATTCGTGCCGGTGCGGACGGTGACGCGGGTATTTTTGCCGTCCACCAGAATCCAGGAGTCACTGCGCTGATCGTAATAGCTGTCCTGCAACCAGCTTGTATTGGCATCTACCTCTGCTTCGATGCTGCCTTTGCCGTCGGCAATCTTGACGATCAAGCCCCGACCACGGCCAGTATCGGCAAGCGAGATGTAGTTGTCAGCAAGCACGCGAATCGCATGGGGATGATCCAATCCCTCCAGCACGGGCTGCCAGTTGCCGGTCTCGCGATCGATTGCCACAATCATGCCCTGATGGAAGAGGGAGGCAAGGATGCGCCCGTCGGGCAGCTCAGCCGCCGAGTTGACGTGTGTGGTCTGCGCCAGGGTGCCATATTTGATGCCGCGATGATCAACGCTCTTATCAAGAATGCGGCGCTCTCCAGCTGGCGTATACTCAAAGCCATGATCGGTGGCCCACCAGTCCCAGAGGATCTTACCTTCGCGAGTGAACTCAAAGATTGCATCCAGGCCGGTGCTGGCAACAAGATAACCGCGCTTCGTCCGCGTCAGCGAGTGCAACAGGTTAAATACTGGCAGACTGACCACATCAGGTTTCACGGTAGAGAGATCATGACTCACTTCATGGATGGTATCCAGCGCTGCCACCAGCACGCCACCATCAGAAGGTGCCATTCCAGCAGGCATCGACAACTCGACAGCCGATTGCACAGACGGGCCGCCATTCAGCACACAGAGAAGGCCCCCTTGATCTTCTTTGGGCTTTGCCTGGCTGCCCAGAACAGTCAGAGGACACTCCGTTTTCTCACGATCTTCCTTTGAATCCTTCCAATGCTTCTTGAGCATGGAATGTTTCGTTGAGATGCAACTCAGAAGAATGTGCATGTAGATACTCCTCACATATTTCCTTGAATTGGATGTCCAATACCTGCGTAGGGCTTGACAGGGCATCCCACAAACTCTATAGTTCTCTTAACAGAGAGAAAATTAGTTTGTTGATTAACTATATCAACAATCAAGAGGAAACACAAGGGATAAAGGTAACACCATTTGACCACGAAGGATGTGAAAGGATAGCCATAGTGACCGGGCATCCCACATTCACCGCCGAAGCACCTCCTGTGGTCGCCTTAACTTGCATGCAAACGAGGAGATGCAATGACAACACACGACGATCAGGACACCGCAACGTTTACGCTCAAACATCTGGGACCGGGGGTGGGCAGTAAGGTTGAGCAAATCAAGGCCAACAGCAACTACCTTCGTGGGCGCATTGCAGAGGAATTGGCAGAGGGCAGCAGCCACTTTAGCGAAGATCAGATCCAGCTCATCAAGTTTCACGGCATGTATCAGCAGGAGGATCGTGACGCACGGCAGGCGCGTAAAGCTGCCGGTGCGGAGAAAGCCTATCAGTTCATGATCCGGTCACGCATCCCCGGCGGCGCATTGACAGCCGAACAATATCTGGTTGAGGATGAACTGGCAGACCGCTATGGCAATGGATCGATGCGCTTTACCACACGCCAGAGCATTCAATTGCACGGCATCCTCAAGGGCAACATCCGCTCAGTGCTGTACAACATCAACAAATCTCTGCTTTCAACGCTATCAGCATGTGGCGATGTCAACCGTAACGTGATGGCCTGCCCTGCCCCTATTGCCAATCGCTCTCAGGCTCAGATTCAAGAGATCGCGCACAAAGTCGCCATGCATCTGGCACCGCGTTCGCGGGCTTATCATGAGATCTGGATCGACGGCGAAAAGGCCAGTAGCGTTGGCGAGACGGAAGCAGATGTCGAACCAATGTACGGCCCCACTTATCTAACGCGCAAATTCAAAGTCGGCGTTGCATATCCTGACGATAATTGTATTGATATATTCACGCAGGATGTCGGGCTGGTGGCAAAGGTGGAAAACGACGAACTGGTCGGCTTCACCGTCCTGGTTGGCGGCGGTATGGGAGCAACACACGGCAAGGCCGAGACCTATCCGCGCCTGGGAACGCCGATGGCCGATATCACGCCCGATCAGGTTCTCAAAACCGTCGAGAGCGTACTTATCACATTGCGCGATTATGGCGACCGGGTGAACCGCAAACATGCACGCTTGAAATATGTGGTCGAGGAACGCGGCGTCGAATGGGTACGCGCCCAGGTGGAGAGCCATTTGGGGACAAGGCTTAGCGATCCCAGTCCCGTCCATTTTGACCATGTAGACGACCATCTCGGTTGGCATCAGCAGGCGGATGGACGCTGGTTCCTGGGCCTGCACGTGGTCAATGGACGCGTGAGAGATGGTTTGAAGGCCGGTCTGCGCCGCGTGGTCGAGCACTTCCGCTGCAACGTGCGTCTGACCGCCTGGCAGAATATTCTGCTGATCGATATCCCAACGGAGCAGCGCAAAGCCATCGAGGCAACACTAGGCGAGTATGGGATCGCGATTGATCCGTCGGCAGCCGGAATGTATCGCTGGGCGATGGCCTGTCCCGCACTGCCAACCTGTGGTCTGGCCGTAGCCGAAGCTGAGCGCGTCCTTCCTGATCTCATCAAAGAGATCGAGGCGGTAATGCAAGAGGTTGGCGTTGGTGGAGAGCCAATCAGCATTCGCATGACGGGCTGCCCCAACGGCTGTGCGCGTCCATATCTCGGCGATATCGGACTGGTGGGACGCTCCAAAGGGATCTACAATCTCCTCCTGGGCGGCGACTGGGGCAATACGCGTCAGAACGAGAAATTTCTCAATAATGTACGTATCGAGAATATCGCGTCTACGTTGCGCCCGATCCTGGCACTCTGGAAAGAGGAGCGGAAGGATGGAGAGACTTTTGGCGACTTCTATCATCGGCTCGGCGCTGAAACATTGCAGGCACGCATAGTGGCCAGACAGACGCAGGTGGAAGAGCTTCATGCCTAAGTATTACCCGATCATGCTTGATGTGCGGGGTCGAGAAGCTATCGTTATCGGTGGCGACGCGCTGGCGGCGGAGAAGGCTGCGGCCCTCTTTCGCAGCGGTGCGCACGTCACCGCCATCAGTCCGATCTTTGGTGCAGAGCTGCAAGGACAGGCAGAGCGTCAGGAGGTCACGCTCCTGAACAAAGCCTACGAGCCGGGCGATCTGGCGCGTGCCTTTGCGGTAATCGCGGCTACCAGCGATGCACAACTCATCGAGCAGATCTGGCAGGAGACGCAGGAACGCGGGCAACTGGTCAATATCGTCGATGTACCAGCACGATGCAATTTTATCCTGCCCTCAATCATGCGGCGCGGTCAGCTGACCATTGCTGTCTCGACCGAAGGGGCAAGTCCCAGCCTCGCCAAACGGATTCGGCAGCAACTGGAAGACATCTTCCCGCCTGCATATGATCGCTATATGCAACTGGCAACTGTCGCCCGAACGCTCTTGCGCGAACATACAGAGATTTCTTACGATCAGCGCGACCGCTTTTTCGGCGACTTTTTCACATCGGAGATCCTGCACCTCCTCTCCGTGGGCAACGAGCAGGAGGCGCTCACCATTACTGTACAACTGTTAAAGCAACATGGAGTCGCAACTACCACAACAACACTTGCGACCAGGCTGGCAGAGCGAGGACTGCAGTGACAATGACACTACAAAATGAACAACACCACACCACAATAGAGGACTTCCACGACCTCTATGAGAAGCCACGACGCGGCAAAGTCTATCTGATCGGTGCCGGTCCGGGTGATCCCGAACTGATGACCGTGAAGGGCTTGCGCTGTCTGCGCGATGCGGATGTCGTCCTTTACGACCGCCTGATCAGCCCGCTGCTACTGGAAGAGACACGTCCAGGGGCCGCACTGATGTATGTTGGCAAAGGACCGAAGAACCATAGCTTACCCCAGGAAGATATCAACACCCTTCTGATCACCTATGCTCGTCAGGGCTGTACGGTGGC
>JAICIM010000024.1 GCA_025928885.1 Ktedonobacteraceae bacterium
CTCCCTTCTCCCCCCCCCC
This sequence comes from Ktedonobacteraceae bacterium, assembly GCA_025928885.1. Taxonomy (GTDB): domain Bacteria; phylum Chloroflexota; class Ktedonobacteria; order Ktedonobacterales; family Ktedonobacteraceae; genus JAICIM01. Next base: position 20 of record JAICIM010000024.1, read on the forward strand.
CCCCCCCCCCCCCCCCCCCCCCCCACTACGCACTTGTAAAAACTCATCATCATTGCTGCATCCCCAGCAAATTCCCGCTTTCATAGCGCCGCAGACCCAGCTCGAATATCCCTATCGCCATCAACACAAACAGCACTGTTACTCCAACCATCGCGCCAAACAGCGGCCAGGTAAAGTGGTGAAGCAGCTGAAGCGGTATAAATGAAATGAAACCGGCTGGCACCAACGTAAAGAGCAACAAACGCACTGCCCCATGAAAGATATCCATCGGATAGGTGCTGAACGAGATCAGCGCATTAAACATCTGCTGAGCCATCCCTTCCGTGTTGCCCAGGAAGAAAGCCAGCGAACAGAGAATGACCAGGAAAGCGGTAAAGATGAACGAAACCATTATCACTAATATAATGAATATGACTATATGAATCACGTTAGGATGAACGAGCAGAAAGTAGGCTCCAAAGGCAAAGAGAATATCGCCCCAGGCCGTCGGAGTAGTGGCAGCGATACAGACATGCAGCAAAGCATAGCGTGGCATGCCCAGATAGGCATCCAGGCCACCATTCATGATCAGACTTGCCAGTTGTCGCGCATTCCCAAAGACTGTCGCACTGATTCCAAACCCACACGCTGAAACTGCCCAGAGAATCACTATATCCGTGATCTGCCAGCCATTTGTGAGCGGGAACTGATGAAAGTAGGTCCACCAGAAAAACAACCAGAGGCTATCGCTAGCTAGCAGCGTCAATACCTGCATAAGAAACGCCGTTCGATACTCCATCGCGGCCTGCGTATTTGCCACCAGATAGCTACCAATGAAGCGCAACATACTGACCAGCTTTTTTATGAACAGCATAGCCCTACCCTCCGTTGATATTGACGCGTCGCAGCGCAATCCGATAAATCACAAACAGGATCGCACTCCCAACGATAAGCATCAGCCCCTGTTGCAACAACAGTTGATAAAAACGATCTACCTCAAAATGGACCAGCGTGCGGGCCGGACCGTACAGAATGGCACCGAAAGGTAGGGCCAGAGCAATACTGCGCATTGGCTCAGGAAAAATCTCCAGAGGGGCTAGCACGCCTCCCAGAACCAGCGTCAAGCGACTGAATATGAATGAAAATGGCTGAGTTTCCTCAATCCAGAACGCCAGCAGCCCGATAGTGAAGTAGGCCACGAAATCGATACTCATCGCCAGCAAGCTCACAAGCGGCCACGCCAGCAAGCCCTGCCAGCCGAAGGGAGGCCAGCCAGCTACCAGCAGCGCCAGAACGGCTCCCACCAGACAATTCATGCTCCAGCGCACCAATCGCTCACCCAGGTATTGAGCAAAGTTATACAGCACATAGCTACAGGGTCGCACCAGCAGATACGCCAGTTGCCCAGAGCGTACCTCCTGATCGATGCGCTGTGTCAATGCAGGCAACGAAAGCGCAATCGACTCCCCGGCTATCAGATACCAGATCATCGTATTGATGCTGAAGCCGCTTAGTATCTTTTCCTTATGTAATGCAAACGTCACTTTCCAGAGCTGGCTGAGAATAAAGACCAGCACCACAACCATCAGCGAACGAAAAAAGATCTCCAGCATATAGGCCAGATTATTGGCAATGCTTACCTGCAACACTGCCGTGTATTTTAAGAATCCCAGGCGCAAGCGCGGCACAACGCCTCGCTCTCGCCGTCGTATGCTCACATCCATGTCATCACCTCCCTCAATTGGCCGTCACAGTTGTATCAAAATTTGCCTCTTTTTCGCGTTCCACCTTGCCCTTCTCGCCATAAATGGCCGCGATGATCTCTTCCATTGGAGGATCAGCGATGGTCATATCGAGAATATGGCAGTGCTGCATGATTGTGGCGATCACAGGTTCTAGAGGACATTTTGACGTGTCAACCTCCAATTGCAAACTTCGTCCTTGCGCTTTTAACACCTGAATGCCCCCGGTATCCTGAAGCGCTTCAAGCACATTGCTCATATGCTGCTGGCCGCTGACAGGATCTGTTGTCAGGAGCGCCTCAACAGGCTCATCTAACAACAGATCAATCGTTTTTGCCCTGAGATAGTCGCTCTTCATCTTTGCAACCGGTGTATCCAGAATAATTTCGCCATGATTGATCACAATAGCACGCCGGCACACCTGTTCCACATCGCCTGCATCGTGCGACGTGAGGAAAACGGTCGTTCCCTCTTCGGCATTGAGTTGCCCGATCAGGTCGCGGATACGCTGCTTGGCGATGACATCCAGGCCAATCGTTGGCTCATCGAGAAAGATGATTTCCGGTCGATGCAACAATGCCGCCGCCAGTTCACAACGCATGCGTTCTCCCAGGCTCAGCTTACGTGCGGGCGTGCTCATATGCTCGGCGATATCGAAGACCTCGATGAGGAAGTCGCGCCGTTTGCGATAAGCCACCATATCAAGCTCATAGATGCGGGCCAGCAGATCAAACGTATCCTGTGGCGGGAGATGATACCAGAGCTGCGACTTTTGTCCAAAAACGCTAGAAATGTGATACGAGAGCATGTGACGCTGCTTCCAGGGGACCAGTCCCAGCACCTGCACGCTGCCATCAGAAGGGTAAAGGATGCCGGTCAACATCTTGATAGTGGTGGATTTGCCAGCACCATTCGGTCCGATAAACGCGAGCACTTCGCCCCGTTCGAGCGTAAAACTGATCTGCTTGACGGCCTCACGCTCACGATAGCGGGGAGCAACAAAAGAACGCAAACTAGCAGCCAGCCCGGCAGCACGTTCACGCGATCGAAACGTCTTGGCTAATCCATCCACCTGAATGATCGGCATCTGCTTTTCCTCTTCTGTCCAGCTAGAGAGCCTCTCTGAAAAATGCTCTCTACGATTGTAATACCGCGTCCAACTCCAAACGCGGAAACACAACAGCTCCTGGTACTATACTGGTCAACGCCTGACCTCCCCATTGCCCATCTCGGTCCCATGCCCCATTGCTGATCGGGGCTAACCCAAGCTGGGCCATGATGCGATTGCACGAGGAGGGAATATAGGAGGCCAGCAAGATTGCAAGTAAGCGCGTGGCCTCCGTTGCCGAGTAGAGTACAGTATCAAGTCGTTCTGCCTGCTCCGGCGAACGGGCCAGCTTCCACGGCTCACACTGCTCAATATACTGGTTGGTGCGACGGACAAATTCCCAGGTGATGCCAATAGCATTGCCAATCTCCCAGGACTCCAGCGCCGCAGCGGCCCGTTGCCTTGTTGTCGCCGCGATCCGCTGTAGATCGGCCTCCAATTCACCCGTTGGGCCTGGAGCTGGTATCGTTCCTTTACGGTAGCGTTTGACCATCGAGACCACGCGATTGAGCAAATTGCCCAGATCGTTGCCCAGCTCGTCGTTATACGCCCGCACCAGTCCGGTCCGCGAAAAATCTCCATCCGACGCAAACGATAAGCTACGCAGCAGATAGTAGCGCACCGCATCAGCACCAACCCGATTCACTAGATCAACCGGATCAATGATATTGCCAGCGGTCTTTGAAATGCGCTGCCCCTCCAACGTAATAAAGCCGTGTACTGGCACCTGTTTCGGCAGTGGCAATCCCGCCGCCATCAACATGGCAGGCCAGTAGAGGCAGTGGAAGCGCGTGATATCTTTCCCGATCACATGCGCATCGGCAGGCCAGTAGTGAGCAAATCGCTCCGCATCATCGGGAAAGCCAACGGCAGTCAGGTAATTGGTGAGGGCATCAAACCAGACATAGATTACCTGCTGCGGATCACCCGGTACAGGAATCCCCCAGTTTTCCAGGCCCGGACGGATCTGGCGCGAGACAGAGAAATCACGCAACCCCTGGCGAATAAACCCGATCACTTCTGCCCGGCGCGACGCTGGCACGATAAACTCCGGGTGTTCCTCGATATGCGCAAGCAAACGTTCGCTATATTTTGACAGGGCAAAAAAGTAGTTCTCCTCATCCAGCCATTCCGGGATCAGCGAAGGATGGTAAGGGCATCTGCCATCAACCAGTTCATCGTCGGTATAGAAGGTATTATCTGAACTACAATACCAGCCAGAGTAGGTCGATTTGTAGATATCGCCATGTTCTTGAGCGCGACGGAACATCTCGACCGCAGCACGTGCGTGTCGCTCCTCCGTTGTACGAATCCAGTAATCATTGGAGATCTCCAGCTTCGTCCAGGCCAGGCGAAACGCAACATCCATCTCATTGACCCAGGTGTACGTATCCATACCGCGACTATTGGCGGCCTTCAACACGTGCTGGCTATTCTCATCGATGCCCATGCAGAAGAAGGTATCATGCCCTCGCAAACGGTGATACCGTGCAATAACATCCGCTGCCACCTTCTCCAACGCATGCCCAATATGGGGAGGCGCATTGGGATAATCGATCGCGGTTGTAACATAAAAACGTTGCTGTTCGGGAGTGTTACCCGGCTCCCCACGCTCAACAGACATAGTTCACCTCATTTCTTTCAATAAAAAAGAGGGGCGCAGGTGTGTCGCCTGCGCCCCTTCTGTGCTTTCTGCTTGCAATATCTTCTGGCTACTCAGTAAGCCTTCCTTGCAATTGGGAAGAGGACCGCGACACACTGCGACAGCGCATAGTCATATGCGCATAGCACATAGGGGCAAGCATCATAAACATAGGGAATGCCTGTCTCTGTTCCGTCACGATTCTCTCGTCCTTTTATTGTCTTATCACGCTCGCCCTCTTAATCATAAGAGAGAAAGCGATAGCTAATATAGCTGTGTACAAACTACTTTCTTTCAATATAACTGTAATAAGCGCCATTGTCAAGGACGAAACTGTTGCGGTAAACGGCTGCTGTGACAGTTTCGTCACAATAAGATAAAATCTCGCCAATCCGCGTTTACTTGGTTAAAGGTAGAAAATTGTAGGCAGGCATCGGGAGAGCGATCAACGGGTATAGTGGATCTTGACATTAAAGAGGTGCCTCATATGTCTCAAAGCGAAGTGGCGCAACTACGGCAAAGCATTTTAGAAGAATACGAAGCGATGAAACGTGGCCTGACCGGTTTTGCCTGGGGATCAGCCAAGCATACTTTTATTGATGCCCGCATGAAGCGTGTCGATTATTATCATGAACAACTCATCAAGCAGGTAGGTGAACAGGAGGCAACTCACACCATTTGCGATCTTTATGAGCAGGTTATCGGATAAGAAGGCCAGAAGAGGCTCTCAACGGTTGTGCTGGCGCGTCTGCTATAATGATTGTCATGAGCATCACGAAATGAAAGCGAGCGTAGTATGCGTTTACGACGATCAGAACTCTCGACGCCAGCCAGCAATGAGCGTATGATGCAGAAGGCAGCTGCCAGTGAGACCGATCTTGTTCTGCTTGATCTCGAAGATTCTGTCGCCCCCGAAGAAAAGGCGGCGGCACGCACAAAGGCGATTCAAGCATTAACCACGCTGGACTGGGGCAAGAAAACTCGCGCCGTCCGCATCAACGATCTGGAGAGCGAATACGCCTATCAGGATATTATCACTGTCGTTGAAGAGGCCGGCGAACGCCTTGATATCCTGATCGTCCCTAAAGTAAAGTCGGGCAAGGATGTCTGGTGGGTCGATCTGCTGCTCACGCAAATTGAGAAGCGCTTGAAACGCCCAAAGCGGATCGGGCTGGAGGTGCTGATCGAGGAGGTAGAAGCTATGCTCCATGTCGAAGAGATTGCCCGCGCTAGCTCGCGGCTGGAGGCGCTGATCTTCGGTCCCGCCGACTATAGCGCGTCCCAGGGGATGAATAGCAAGGTTATCGAAGGGAGCCTTGCTGACTATCCCGGCGATCCCTGGCATTATGCCCGCAACAAAATTGCTATTGCGGCTCGTGCTGCTGGCATTGATGCTATAGATGGTGCCTATCCCGATTTCAGCAATGCGGAAGGATATCGCCGCGAATGTACCCACTCGCATACCCTGGGTTTTGTCGGCAAGTGGGCGATTCATCCCAGCCAGATCGCAATTGCCAACCAGATCTACGCCCCCTCACAAGAAGAGGTCGCACGAGCACGCAAGCTGGATGCAGCTTATCAGGAAGCGCTCGATAGAGGAGTGGGCGCGATTGCGATTGATGGGAAAATGATCGATGTGGCAATCATCCGCAGCCTCAGAACCACGCTCCAAAAGGCCGATCTGTTAGGAATGTAGCGGTGTCACACTGGCTGACTCCATCTCCTTTTCAGGCGTCGCTGGTTGTTCCTGGTCCCAGATGGGAATGCTCAGGACCAGGCCAAAGAGCAGCCAGCGACACGACGCCGCCACAAACGGTCCAGTACCACCACCAGCCGCCGCTGAGGGAATAAAAATGCCGGTAAAAAAGCCGCCAAAGAGGATCGAGACATAATACCCGATATATGCCAGCGCAATAGATTTCCCCAGCGGCGAACGAGCAGCATTGAAGCTTTTCAACGCCTTCGCCCCAACCGCGACCAGAATCCAGATCAGGCAGAGCAACCCTTGAATACCGGTTTCAGCAAGCATCTGTAAATACTGGTTATGAGCCACACCTACTTTATCACTGCCATAGACGCGATCAAAAAATTGGAAATTGCCCGCGCCAACGCCCATATAGGGACTCTTTAGCCAGATTGTGATGGCGTCATGCCAGATCTTCACGCGATCAGAACCATAGGTTTTTTCAGGGTTAAAAAAATCAGCAATGCCTGGAACGAGGAGGAGCACAAAAGGGGCAAGGACCACGAGCAAAACAGACCAGTTTTTTGTCCGTAACGCGATCATGACGAAGAGGGCTAAAAACAGCCCGATCCATGCCTCGCGCCCGAAAGACATAATCACTCCCAGGCAAAAAAGCAGCGAAAGCGCTCCCCAGATCAAACGGCCTCTCCAATGAGGTGCATAGAGCGTTTGCGTCATTGCCAGACTGCCAAACAGGAGAATGAGCGAACCCAGCGCACTCGAATCGGCCCCAAAAACCTCCGGGCGCTGCACGCCGAGAATAACCTCTTTAGAATGGAGGCCAAGCGGAGCTGCAAAGATGCTCCCTAACGCATAGAGTATACCCACGCCAACAAAAGCCAGGAGCAGCAGATAAGCGTCACGAGGTGAGCGAACCAGCCCCGGCACAATTGCCAGAAACATAGGCAAACCAACCAGAATCATCATTTCAGAAACATTGACCAGTGTAATCGAGACGTTGGAATGAGGATACTGATAGGGGACATTGGGATCGGGAAAGAGGCGCGAATAGATGATTGATGAGAATCCCACCAACATCAAACAGAGGAGCGGCACGAACAGGCTGCGATCCAACAGGACTCGCCCGGACTTACGCTGGGGCAGCACGACTCGCACTAGCCAGATGCAGACAATCAGGGCAAAAAGCATGTTGCCAATATACAGCCTGGACAGAAGACCAGAACTCAGCGAGAGAGCCACGCTGGGACTGGCAACCAGCACATAGAGTGGCAGAGCAAAGCGGACGCGCCAGAAGAGCAGTACCACAAGATTGATGACAATAGCTCCTATCAATCCGAGGAGGGGGAAGATCGGCATCAGCAAAGCGCAGCCGACATTCAGCACGAGATAGCTGCCTAACGCCACAATCATACTCACTGACTGGAACGAAAAAAAAGCACGTTGTTTTCCCATTCTCACCACCTCAGCCGTTGCCCCGAATTGTTGCACTGACAAGTCCCGGCAGGACATGTACACCTCCACCCTTCCTCTGACATTCCCTCCACAAGACGGCTGGCAACAAATACACCACCCAGGCCCATTATCAGGCCAACCAGCGGCGATAAAGCCAGACGTTCGCCCAGCGTCGATTGGGCAGCCGGTAGCGTAGTAATTGCCGGTGTCGAATTTACTACTCCCAACAAATTATCGTACCCTTCAAGTTTAAGCACTGCCAATCCGGCATTAATTTCCAGCAACCGTTGCTTCTGCGCCCCATACTGGTTGGCAAGCAGACTATACTGAGATGAAGTTGTCTGTTTGATAGCTTTTAATTGCTCCAGCGTCGTTTCGGTTTGCAGCATATCAGACTGCACCTGCACTAATTCAGTATTCAAACGTGTATTGATGGCGTCAATGACCTGAGCGCGATCCTTTTGAATATTCTGGACCAGCGCATTGTAAATGGTACTCACAATCAGCGCGGCATCGCTGGAACTGTCCGCATAACTGACAAGTTGCACAATATTGGTATTTTTGATTACCGTAGCAGTCACACGACCATCTTGCAGGTCCGCCAGTACATAGGCTTTGAATTGAGGGTAGACATGCAAACGAGTGAGAGCCAGATCCAGTACACCCGGACTCTGCAACAGGCCAGCAAAAAAAGTTGTTGTGGCCTTACCTTGAATAGAGGTTCCAGCTACCGCGCGTACCTGCACCTGAATTGTGGCTCGATAGGTTGTCGATGAAACAAAATCCGGGATAAAGTAAGAACAAACCGTATTGAGCAGCACTGACAGGAGCAGGAACCAACCCCAACGCCGTAGAAACCGGATGCTAATTACCCCCATGAAACGCTACCAACCCTCCTTACTTTAACGCTCATTTTCTGCTTCATCCATGCCCTCAGAACCTTTTCGACACTTCCCCACCTCAAAGGCGAGTAACAAAAATCGATCCGCTGTTCTCCTTTCTTCAATATAGTACCTTCCGAATATCATCTTTGAACCTGACACCTGGTTGAGAATGGGTTAACATTCTTTATCTATTCTTCCATTTTCTCAACTAAACACTATCAATATGGATCTGGATTGAGTTTTAGGATACGATAAAGAAAAGATAATATAATTTCTTAATTTCTCATCATTTACACAAGGAGTGATGAAATGACAATACTTGTGGGCTATGACCTGACAGCAATCTGGCGACGTTCTACCGGCATTTTCCGCTATGCCACAGAGTTAGCAAAGCATCTGCTTCTTCTTGAGAAAGGTGCTCCATCTATACGATATGTCCTCTTCTTTGCGAAAGAGATACATCCAGATTTTCTCCCTTTACAGGATACTTTCGAGACGATCATATGTCCGACAACAAGCGAGTTGTTTATCAAACAATGCTGGTTTCCCGTTATTCTCCCCCATCTCAAGCTGGACGTGATGCACTACCCTTCATTTCCTCCTCCCTATCTCAATATCGCTGACACGGCAACAATTATGACATTGCATGATGCCGGTCCCTGGCGCTACGCACACACGCTCACGCTGCACGGCAGGACATATTTCCGCATATTGTTAACGCGAGGAATACAGTATTGTACGCATGTCATCACCGTTTCAGAGCATGCGCGATCAGAAATCAAACACTTTCTGGGAGAGGGTTACCTCCAAAAAATAACTGTAATCCCTGAAGCGGCTCTTCCCAAATTCGCTATCGCTTGCAGTAATCCATTCAAACAAGCAGTACGAACACGCTACCAGTTGCCAGCACGCTATCTGCTGACAGTATCTACCGTCGAGCCACGCAAAAATCTCAAGACACTTCTACACGCTTATCTGCTTTTGAAAAAGCGTGAAGGAAGCGCCTGTCCTCCGCTGATTATCGTAGGACGCAAAGGTTGGCACTACGATGATATTCTGAGCCATATGGCAGAGTTACAAGACGACGTATATTTTACGGGTCATGTAACAGATGGAGAACTGGTTGCGCTCTACCAGATGGCTACCTGCCTTGTTTTTCCCTCTCTGTACGAAGGATTTGGCTTGCCAGTACTAGAAGCAATGAGCGCTGGCTGTCCTGTTATTACCTCAAATACCTCGTCGCTACCAGAGGTTGTAGGCAAGGCTGGATTACTTGTTGATCCTCTGAATACTGGTGAGATTGCTCAGGCAATCTCCACTCTTCTCAACAACGATACCCTACGTCTACGCCTCATCCAGGATGGATACCAACAGGCAGCTTGCTTTTCATGGCAAACTACAGCAGGCATGACGAGAGACCTTTATCTGCAAGTACACGAACAGAGGCGCACGGACTAACCCAATCTCATGGCACCCACAAACATTGCACCTGTAACCCTACGTCCTGACACTGCCTGGCTGCTACTTTGAGCGCTTTCACACGATCTCGACGCTTTTGTAGCAAGAAGATCGTCTGGTGTACCCCAGGCACCAGCAACCGAGCATCGGCTCGATCAAAAGAGGGTCCATCAATAATAATTACTTGAAAAAGCTTCTGTAACTCTGGTAAAAGAGCAGGCAAGCTCACGGTAGTTAACGGCTCATTTTGCGTTAGCAGCGCATTAACAGGGAGCACAAACAGCGATGGAGAACTGGTTCGCCTGATGCACGATAGCGGCATTCCTGTATCTGTCCTCCAATTGCATGCTTCCATAATCTGCAATAGCTGACCGGGGGCAGGATGCTCGCGATTAGCCTCAATAAGTAACGTACGACACCCGGAACGAGCCAGAAATATTGCGAACAGAGCAGCATAATCACGTTTCTGACGCAGCCCTGTAAACAAAATCGTATGGTTGCCCTCTTTCAAAGCCCGACTTCCCAGTGAACGGCACAGGGAATAGAAAGTATCCAACCGCCAACTGCCACGTAATGGGTATCCGGCTAGTAAATGTTTATATTCAAAGCCTGAAATATTCAAGGTATCGTTTAGAATAGAAATCTTAGCCAGGCGCTCTACTTCCCCTTTATGCCGTAGAAAAGGGGAGAAGTAATCTATAACGATCACCATGACAACGTGCAGTAACACACCAAGAGCGGCTGCGATAGCCAGAACGCTACTCGCCGCTGGGGGAGGAACAACAGGGATATCAGAAACCTTCGCTTCGTGCTGGATGACATACGCCTTTTGAAACAGCGGCAGGGCGCTCTGGATATCGCTCAAAGCCTGACGATACAGATACAGACTACGAATATCATTATTCACTGTATATTGATCGGTATTGAGGATAATTCTCTGTTGCGGCGAGGGTACAGGATGATCCGCAGGCTTTGTTTGTGGCGGTTGCAAGGTCTGTATCTCCTCATTCAAAGCATTGATCTCGCTCGTCAAATGAGTGATCTCCTGTTGCAACCATTGTTGATAGTATGCCAGTTCATGCTGCAAGCTGGCGCTCTGTTTTGCGACAAACTGCAGGGCAAGATAATTAGCGATATCTGCCGCTGCTTTGGGCTTACTGTCGGTCACACGAATCAACAAAATACGGTTAAAAGAATCGCTAGTGACATTAATAGCCATCTTCAATCTGGCAATCGAGAGGCGGGGATAGCGTTTATTGATCGCTGTGAGAACGGGGGGAGCCGTCACTTGAGCAGCATAAGAGGTTGGCACGCTGAGTTTCACAATGGTCGAAGGGACGGCGGTATCAACCAGTATGGGAGCGTTGAGAAGAATAGAGGTTGAAGCTGTATAGGTTGCGGTCTCGCCTTGCACATAGAGCCAACCAGCCTCTAACGAGCAGGGGATAATCAACAATAATAACCACAACAATCGCACATATCCTTCAACATATGCCCTCAGTTCCATACACTTGCTTCTCCATGACATGCCAGATACATCTTCTTCTTGCCCATTTATGCTTCGGTAGATGTATCCCGGGTTAACGATCTACCGTCATTTCAGCAAACATATCAAATAGCGTGTCCGCGCTTCTGGCCTGACTAAAATACGTCTCTGCTCTCTTTTTCCCGGCATCACCCATACGCTGTCTCAACAGTGGATCGCCAAGCATAGTGAGCAGAGATCTGGTATATTCCGACACATTACGCACATCAACCACGTATCCAGTCACGCCATCGTCAACGATACAGGGAATACCGGTCCCATTGTGAGCTATTATTGGTAAGCCAGCGGTCATAGCCTCCAGCAAGACCATACCAAAGCTTTCGACAAAAGATGGATGAGTCAAGATAGTGGCAGAGCGGTAGGCGTCGAGAATAAATTCAGGCGTGTTATCCTGCACAATATACAGATGATCGGCAACATTCAGATCTTTTGCCAGTTGCAAGAGAGAGCAGCGAAAATCAGGCTCCGCAGGCTGAGATGGCCCGACGATCAGCAATTGTGCATCAGGAAAGTGCGCGATAATGGCGGGCAGGCAGCGAACCATATATGCCCAACCTTTGCGCTCAATCAATTGCCCCACACCTAGTAGCAATGGATCTCTAGCTATTCCTGCCCGACGAAGCAAGCTTCCCGGCTGCCGGGTGGGAGAACTGGCAAAAATATCGGGACGCGCTACATGAGGCACAACACACAACTTCTCTGGCATCACCCCCAACTTCAACAATTGCTGCTGAGTATACTCTGTAAACACAACAACACGGTCACTTACATTGCAGAAAAACCTGCCAATCGTTTTATCGTACCACTCGCGCCAGACTCTTCTATACGGGTAGAGGTGAAAATGAGGCACAAACACGACTTTACGACCACGCAAGCGACCCAGAAGCAGAGCCAGTTCGCTTCGTCCCTCACCATAGCCATGACACAGAATAATATCGGCATCAGTTGTTAGCAGAGCCGTAATAAAAGACCGTGAAAACGGCTTCCCTTTGCGAACACCGGCAGGGCAGCGCCGTACACGAATGCCATCGATCACCTCTTCACGACACTGCTGCGCATTGATCTGAAATGTCAAGACCTCCACCTTCCAACCGCGCATCATTGCTTCGTGCAGGGGCCAGTAGAAATAATACATATCAAAAGGCTGCTTGACCGTTTCAGGAAAATTCCACACGACTTGAAGTAATTTCACCGCATCCTCTTCTCAACCAGCTACTCGATGGCTTGCCTCATGCTGCTCCAACACAGCAGTAATAATAGTGTTCATCGCCATCCCCCAGCTATCCCAGTTCAAGCGTTCATCATAGGCGAGGCGACTGGATAGAACCAATCGAGCATACTGAGCTTCATCGCGATACAGGGAAGCAATCAACAGCGCGTATGCATCACCCTGTGCCTCCAACGGCAGGACAAACCCATTTTCGCCATTTCTTACCACTTCTGGCACACCTCCAGTACAGGTGGTGATCACCGGCAAACCAAAGGCATTCGCTTCGCAAAAGACGATGCCAAAACACTCGTTACGTGTAGGTAATAAGAGAAAGTCTGATTCCAGATACAGCTGCTTCAGCTGCTCGTATTGCAGAGGATCGTTTTTATCAAGATAAGGGATAACGCGCATGGCTGGATGAGACCTGTTTTTCGGAGGGATGCAGCCACAAATGGTTAATTCTGCTGGAATGCCCATCTGATTGAGCATGAGCAACGTTTCAAAAGCGATCTCGCCCCCTTTGCGTTGCCAGTCAACGCCAACAAACAGCAGATTACAGACCCCTGATCGTTTTTTATGCTCAATAACAGTCTCATCAGGAGAGACATCGAAATTGGCTCCCATCGGCACGACATGCACTCTTCGCGGGTTTATATGATACTCATTGATGGCCGACTGAGCCGCCCATATCGAGGAATAGATCAGAGCGCTAGCCTTCCTCATCCCCCTTTTCGTCACTGCATGCATCTGCTCAATAGAGCGCGAGAGCATATTGCTATACTGGGGATAATAGTCTAACAACAGAGCAAAGGTTGCATCCTCGACAATAACGATTGGAACTTCTGTCTCTAAACAAGCCACCTGTGCGAGGCTTGCAGGCGCAACAATCACATCAAATTGCTCTCGAAGCAAACGCTGATTCGCAGCATCAGCCAACTTCTTCGCTACGCGGATGTGATAATCATACACACAATAGCGACGAGCGACCCTCTTCAAAAACAGCTTCATCCAGCCTATAACCCTCTCTTGCAGCCTTCCTTCGGCAACAGCGGCAGGGCCAACAGAAACAACCTCGCCACAATGCTTCTGTAGAGAGTGAACCATCTGATAGGAGATACCGGACCAGGAACGCTTATCCAGAGGATCAAGCGAGGTCAGAAAGGCAATCCTCTTGCGCTCGTTATCATTCTGCATGACATATCTCACTTCCACTTGTTGGAGAAACCCATAACAATCAGCCTCCTCAAGAGTATCGATCAACCTCTCAATACTACTTTTTAGCAGTGTAACTGACATAATGGCACTCCGACATGGAGATGCAGTAACAAAACGGTAAATTATCATGTATCACCAGTTGTGAAATAACAACCATAATAGAGACTTTAAAAAATAAACTTTGTATAAATTGTCTTTCTCTATAATCTGCTTTTTATAACTATCAAAAATAAATTCTTCTATCAGAGAAGAACTTAAATGATTGGCAATTATTGCAGAGAAAATGATCTTAATATGAAGAAAGTACTGATTCACCGTATTGCCTTGCGTGAATGAACCCTCATCGTTTATGCTTGCTGGAGATACATAAAGAGAGCGTTTCGCGTCCTCAGATGGACTATGGAGGTGGCAAGTGTCATGTTCTCTACTAACAAGCAACCCCTATGGTATCAACTTAGCTTCTTTTACATTTTATTACCATGTCTATTGATGTTATTGACGGCCTGCATCAATCAAACACCTGTAGACCATCAACTGACCTATAATGGCAGCATAATAAGCAGTACAACACCTGGGACAACTGCAACAACTCAGAACAAGACTATTCAACCGATAGCGATAGTTGCCGATCGGTCGCAACTCTCCTCATTCGCAAATGGCACGATGAGTTTAACCATCACCACCAGCCCTGATACCATCTGCAACTTTATCGTCAGTTATGGTATGGACACGCCAAGCAAAGCTTTTGGCATCAAGCCAGTGACGGCCAATGCAGACGGGCTCGCAAGCTGGCAATGGCGCGTAGAAAGCAAAGCTCTTACAGGAATATGGCCTTTACGGGTGACGGCCACATCAATCAATGGAACTCAGACCTCTCGCAATGTCAGTGTCACAGTCAGTTTGCCCCCTCTTCGCCTGGATACGACAAAAAGCATGCTCACGATGAAACGGAAAGGCAGCGCAACGCTGGCTATAGTTACAGCCCCCTCGACCGCTTGCATCGTCACGATAAGTTATCCTGCGCACCCAAAAACGCTCAAAGGGACAGCCGATATACAGGGTGCCATCAGTTGGACGTGGCGCGTAGAGACTGGAGCGACTCCAGGCACCTATCCGCTTATCGTCACGATCACAACGGGCAGCGGTGAACAGGAAAAAGCAACATTTTCAATGGTGATCCAATAAAGATTTCTCAATGTGAATTGGCAATTCATCAACCAGATCTCGACCATATCTTTACAAATCATGTATGAAACATCCCTATACTAAATTATAGCGTTGGTTTACATCAAACCATTTAAAATTTTGAGGAGTAGTAAACGTGGGAGAAGAGCCTGTGATCAGTATTATCATTATTACATGCAACCGCCCTTTTCTGTTGCGCCACTGCCTCCAGCGTGTAACAGCTCTTCCCTATCCAGATAAAGAGATTATCGTTGTGGATAGCTCAACTAACAACGCAAGCCAGCCTATCGTGGCACAGTTTTCAGCAATTCTGTATGTACGCCTTTCAGGACAGCGTAACAATATGCCCCAGGCACGCAACAAAGGGATTTTAGCCTCAAGCGGAAACATCATCGCTTTTCTCGATGACGATTCGATGATCCAACCCGAATGGCTACCAGCACTACTTGCTGCCTATCATGATCCGCGTGTAGGCGCAGCCGGCGGACGAGTTATTCGCCGACCGGAGCCATACTGCAATCAACAAAAAGGCAATCCGCAGTTACGTGTCCAGCCATCAGGAGTGGTGATTGCGAAGGATATCGATTTACCGAGTACAGGCAAAATAGAGGTCGATCACCTCATTGGCTGCAACATGTCGTTTCGTCGTCAGGCATTGGAACAGGTTGGAGGATTTGACATAAACTATACGCTCACCAATTTACGCGAGGAAACAGATCTCTGCATCCGCGTAAAAAAAGCTGGCTGGCGCGTGATCTACGATCCAGCCATCGCGGTCCTGCACGTCTCAGCGCGAGCCAGGCCCTTTTTTGGGGACTTTCCCAGCGTGCAGTACTCTAATGGTCGCAATAGTACCTACTTCGCTATCAAGCAGTTCGGATTAAACCCACGAACGTGTCTTGGCCTCAGCGCTGATATTGGCAGATCTATCCAGCGAGCGTTCTTTCTCTCGGGATTATTCATGTTTGGTATCATCGCTCAATTAGCAGGGCGAGCGATCGGGACCTGGGCTGGTATTGCCTGGATGCTCAGTCAGAAACGTAGAGCCGCAGCAGCTCCCAGAATACCGTCCCGCCCACTGGAGTTCATCGCGACCAATAAATTGACCATTCCGGCACCTCGCTTACTCAGAAGCGGACAGTCAAACGGGTTGCTGACAAAATATGCCACAAAGAGGGGGTCTTCTACACATGAGGGTATTTCTATTTGGCGTTGATGGCCTGACATTCCGCGTCCTGCATCCATTGATGGAGCGCGGACTCCTGCCCAATTTTCAACGCTTACAGAGCGAGGGCGTCGAAGGTATTCTCAAATCAACAACTCCACCTGTCACGCCTCCCGCCTGGACATCAATCTCCACAGGTCTCTCTCCAGCCAGGCACGGAGTGTATGACTTCTGGACGTACAAACCGGGAGATCAGGGTCCAGATGCTACGATCGTGACGCATCGTCAGGGGGGCAAGGCGATCTGGAACATCCTGAGCGAATGGGGAAAGCGAGTTATCGTCGCCAATGTACCAATGACGTATCCACCAGAGCCAATCAACGGCATCATGCTCAGCGGCTATATGGCACCTGATATGAGCGCACATGTTACCTATCCTGCCAGTTTCCAGGAGGGGCTATTGGAAGCCGTGCCTGAATATCAGATCGATCTGCATCCAGCCATATCATGTGGACAAATCGGCGACCTCACAGCCGAAGTTATTCATATGACGAAGCAGCGCATTGCCATGCAACGCCTGCTGCTCAAAGAAAACTGGGATTTCTTCTTCCTCGCTCATATGGGTGCGGACCGCATTCAGCATATGCGCTGGGACGAACTGATGACCTTTAGTACACGAGAAATCGAGTACTATCAGTTGCTTGATGAGTCACTGGGTCTGGTCCTCGCTGCTCTGGCCCCTGACGATCTCCTGATGGTTGTCTCAGATCATGGGTTTCAGGGAGCACGCCGCAAATTTTATATTCAGGAATATCTCTATCGAGGTGGTTGGCTGCGCATGAAGAATGAAAGCGTCCGCCAGCGTGCTGAAATTATTGGCACCATCAGGACGGCTATCCGCACCCTGAAATTACAGAAGCTCGCCCGCCGCGTCTTCCGCCAACTGCGCCGTAAAGGGATCATGGAGATGGAAAAAGAGCATCATCCAGCGCGGCTGCCCGATCTTGATTGGACGAAAACGCGTGCATGGATTCCCTCCTCATCGGGAGCGCTTGCGGGCTATGCCGATATCTTTTTTGACGCATCCGTCTCAGAAGAAGAGATCCAACAATTACAGGATGATCTGTGCTCTTTGCGTGATCCCGATAACGGACAATCGCTCGTCACGGAAGCGCATCGTGAAGACGCCTACGGGCAAGGTGCATTCGCGCCCAAAGAGCGCCACCTGATCGTGCAGACAGGCGAAAATACCACTTTGCCAACAGAGCTGGGGCGCAGATTACTCTGGGAAACACGCGGGACAAACGGGCGCGGCGTCTCCTCCGGGGTCCATCATCCAGAGGGAGTCCTCTATCTCTATGGAGCGGGCGTCAAACATGGGGTCAGCATTGCGCCTGCACATGTCTATGACGTTGTGCCAACGCTTCTCACACATATGGGAGTCTCTCTACCGGACGAACTGGAGGGAACAGTGATGGCAGACGCCTTTGAACAACTTGTGCCACTCCCCACAGCGGTTCAAGATAGCATCGTCATGCAAAAGCTAAAAAAGTTAACTTCACACATTACTGAACAGGGAAAAGCTGAAGTAAGCGTTACTGAGCATTAAGAGAGTGCGCCAGGAACGCGGCGGAGGAAATACGTGAATAAGTGGAGGATCATCATTTTTTTAGGGATCGTACTCCTGCTGCTTAGTGGCGCGGCAGGCACTGTACTCTATTACTACTTACTCAAACCAGCTATCGCGCTCCCGCCTCAGAGCGGAGAGAGTACAGCTACTGCCACTCCAGCAGGCGCGAGTATGCTGGGGAAAGGGTGTGGAGTGAAACAGAATAGCGACGGGACCTACTCCTTCTCCTGGCTCCACGTCTCGGCAGATGGGCAAGTTGTAGACGAGAAAAACTGCCGGGTCCCCCTGGTTGGCTTTAATATGGGCGGACTCTTTATAAAAGATGCTGGTGGTAAGGCAACATTGAGTAAAATTCAGTGGTACAAACAAACCTTTCCCATGAACGTTGCACGCGTCAATTTCAACTCGCGCTGGTGGGATGATGACGTATATGTTCCGAGTGCTGGTATGCATTATCGGGCCTGGCTACAAAAATATATTAGCTGGCAGAAACAGGTCGGCAACTACGTTATGCTCGATAAAGGACCCCATTTTGCAGAGCCGCCCTGCGATGGCAGCGATCTCAAGCTCTGCCCCAATCAAGACCAGGGCATACGAGACTACAAAGCCAACCCCAATGCTGAAACGGCCAGAGAGCTTGAAGACTACATCGGCTACGATATTCCGGCCCTCAGCGATCTGGCAAAGCTATACGCTAATGATCCAGCGCTTCTCTATGATGTCTGGAACGAGCCAACAATAAAAAATCTCCCGGCTTTTTACCAGGATATGAATACGCTCATCAACACCGTTCGTCGCCAGAATCCTGCCTCGTTGATCATCGTTTACCAGCGCGGATACCGTGAAATCGTCAGCGGGACATATCCCGACTACACACAACCCAATCTGGTCATTGACGCACACGTCTATCCAGATTTTAACGGCACCTCGCCGGCAACCGGCCAGAGTTGCCACTCCCCAGGAAAGCCGGGGTGGACGCCGCAAAATTCAAGTCTCGATACACTGGTACAATTCGCGCACAATCACGGTCACGCTTTCATTATCAACGAATGGGGAGGATGCTACGATGTTCCCGCATACCATCAGCTCATCACCTCCTACGCTAAAGCACAGGGGATTGGTCTTGTCTATTTCGAGGCTGGCAATGTGTTAACGGACCGCAACGCGAAGGCATTAGCAATCAATGATAATGGCAAGCTGGTGCAACAGGCATATGCCGATATTCTACAGGTATAGCATACGACGATTATTTGTAACGTGGTTCTCGCGGTAAAGGGAGGTGGATCTCATGGCGAATACGACTGCACCTATTACGCTTCCAGCAAAGGCCCATATTCTTGTCATTAAACTGGCTGGAATCGGCGATGGCCTGCTCACCATGCCAGCCATTCGAGCATTGCGAGAAAGCTATCCCGATGCCAGAATTGATCTTCTCACCCGCCACATTCCAGCACAAGTATTCCGAGGCTGGGAAGAACTCAATGACCTCATCATTATTAATCCTCGCCCGCAAAATACCGGACCTGGCCGTGCATTTACGCTCACCCAACGTCTCCTACTTCTCTATAAGCTGTTAAAAAAGTTACGAGCAGAACGTTATGATGCTGTGCTTCTGTTTCATCACCTGCTCCCACTCCATCGCCGGCTGATCTTCCAGATATTATTACTGGTCACCGGCGCTCGCTGGCGCGTTGGCCTGGATAATGGCTATGGCTGGTTTCTCAATGTAAAGGTACAGGACGATGGCTTTGGAAGCAGACATGAAGCAGAACATTATCTGGCTGTAGCGGAAGCAATTAGCGCAACAACACCGAATAAACGCTTAGCGATAGCACTCACAGATGCAGAACGTCAACAAGCATACGCCATTGTACATGGTGTACAGAAACCAGGTGCTATACCCGGACCAATTATCGCTATGCATCCGGGTTGTAGCATCCTCAGTACCGCACGGCGCTGGCCTCCACAGCGTTTCGCTCAACTGGCAGATACGCTCTACCACGGCTTTGGTGGTCAGTTACTGCTGCTTGGTGGTCCCGACGAAGCTCCTCTGCGCGAAGAAGTCATACGCCTCATGAACTCTGCAATGGCCGTGAGAAGCCTTTCCGGGCAAGAAAGCATCAGGATAACAGCGGCGATCATCGAGCTATGCGACCTCTTTATCGGTAACGATTCCGGGTTAATGCATCTGGCAACCGCTGTAGATACGCCGACCGTAGCAATTTTTGGATTGACGAACCATCAAGCCTGGGGACCCTATACAGGGAGCATTCCTGGGAAAGCTGCGGTTGTTCGCTTAGATCTTCCCTGTATGCCTTGCTACTTTCGGGGACACGATATCGGCACGCCCGAAGGGTGCGCAACGCGTGATTGTCTGACACAACTCCAGGTTGCTCCCGTTGCTGCAACAGCACGCACGATGTTACTGGCAACCCACAAATTTCTTATGCATTAAAAAAGGAAAAAGTTATGATTGAAACAGATAAAAAAGCGGTCCTGCTCTGGTTGAGCGGAATAGGTCTCTCCTCCATCCACCCTCTTGCAGAGGTAAAAACACTGATGCAGCAAGGCTTCACCGCTGAACTCACTTCGGTTCCCATTACAGGACACCAATCCCATTATTATCAGGTAATGACCGGGCGGCTGCCTGAGTGCTTTGGTTTTTTCGATACGCTCGTGCAACATGAGTATCATGTCGAGGAAAAGCTGGGAGGACGTGACAGGCCACCTGAGACGTTGACCACCCTCCTGACCTCAGCTGGCTGGAACGTGAGCTATCACGAGATAGTCCCTGCCAATCTAGAATCCAGCATACACACCTGGACACAAACTGCGTCGTCGCCCTCCTGCCTGCTGATCAAATGCACATACGCTGAACCGCTCATCGGCGATATAACCACCGATCTTGCTCAGGCCATACGCCTCGCCAGAAGCGCTGTCGGAGAGCACGGATTATTCGCGCTTTTCTCAGAAGCCCAACCGATCCTGGTGAAACAGTTCGTCAACCTCAATAACTTTCTTGCCAGTCTGGGTATTATCGATCGTAACGGACCGAATCATAGTATCGATTGGTCAAACACACTGGCGTACTATATGGGTCATGGGCAGCTTCACATCAACCTGCTTGGCCGCGACCCACAGGGTATCGTCAAACGTCAGCAAGAATATGACGAGCTGTGCAACATTTTAATAGAGATGCTGCCACAAAAATTACGCGATCCCCACACAGACCAACCGGTGATTGCCAGCGTTTCTCGTAAAGAAGAGTTTTACAGCGGAGATTACCTGTTCTGCGCCCCCGATCTGGTTGTCACATTTCATCCCGGCTATATTCCTTCTCCTCGCAGCACCTACCTGGACTTCGATGAGACAACCTTTCTCATCCCACCAACTGGCGCTACAGCTATCAATGGAGCGCATCCAGACAGCATCAATGGATTCTTCGTTGCTGCTGCTCCGGCGTTCAAGAGGGGTGTAAGGTTCACAGCTTCTCTGTCTCTTACCGCCCTGGCACCAACCTTATTGCATGCCCTCCAGGTAAAACATGGCATGATGGAGAGCAGCCCACGACCAGAATGCTTCGATCAGCAATATCTTCTTGCCCACCCACTGCCTACAACAACGCAGACGCAGGAACTTTCGGGAGAAGAAGAAGAGCTGATCATTAACCGCTTACGAGACCTGGGTTATATCTAAATCAAAATCTCTATCAATAAAAATAGTTATAGAGCCGAGGTGTTTTATGTCTGCTCGCGTCGTCGTCTTTGGCGTGGATGGCTTAACGTTCCGTGTGTTGCACCCTCTTATCAAGCAGGGGAAACTGCCACATTTTCGCCTGCTGCAACAACAGGGCTGTGAAGCAACGCTCGAATCAAAATATCCTCCCATCACGCCGCCCGCATGGATCTCGCTCTCTACCGGGCTAAAACCGGCCAATCATGGCGTCTACGATTTCTGGGATTTTGGGGAGCAGCACGGATCAGCCTCATCTCGCCCACCCAAATTATTAACCCGGCGCAAGGGAGGAAAAGCCATCTGGAATATCCTGAGCGAGTTCGGCAAGCAGGTATTAATCGTCAACATCCCTATGACCTATCCACCGGAACCAGTCAACGGAATCATGGTCAGCGGCTATATGACGCCCGGCCAGAACACGCAATTTACGTATCCACATTCCTTTCAAAAAGATCTGCTACAAGCTGTCCCCAATTACGAAATCGACCTGCCCCTGGAGGATAAAACTATAGGGGCTGGAAAGAGAAAATGGCGCGTACTGGATGCCACCTTGCGTATGACCGAACGGCGTATCGCATTGATTGAGTATATGTTGCAGGAGAAACCCTGGGATTTCTGCTTCCTGGGCTTTGTTGGCGCTGATCGCATCCAGCACCGCCTGTGGGATGAAATCATCGCATTGGACCCCAGAACCTGCGAATACTACCAGATGCTGGATGATGAACTCGGTCACATCCTGGATAGGCTCGGCCCGGATGATAGTCTTTTCGTTGTCTCCGATCATGGCTTCCAGGGTGCAAACCGCTCTTTCGAGATCAATGAATATCTCTACAGCAAAGGTCTCGTAACGCTTACTGAGCATTCTCAAGCGATGCGAGCACGCGCCTGTCGTAAAAACGCACTCAAATATACATTGAAACAGACAGGTCTATTGAATCTGGCTAAACGAGCCTGGCACATCCATCATGCTCTTGAACCAGCACAGCACGATGATCCAGCAGCCCATGATCCACATACCTTGAAAACATCCAATATTGCCTGGGAAAAAACACGCGCCTTCGTACCCTCTTCTTCCGGCTTCGGCTCCGGTTACGCCGATATCTTTCTCAGTCCGGCCATGACGGTCGAAGAGATTGCAGCATTACGCACCGCACTCTTACACGAGATCGATCCGGCAACAGGGAAAACGTTACTTGAAGCCGCTTACACAACAGAAGTATTCGGCACCGGCCCTTACGCCCCTGGAGAGCCACATCTCCTCTTGCTACCCCAGGAGGGGATGACCTTCCGGCGCGGCTTCGGCAACCCACGCTTCTGGGAC
>JAICIM010000372.1 GCA_025928885.1 Ktedonobacteraceae bacterium
GATCGTTCCCAAGCTGATCTTGATCCCATGCAGGTTTCTCAGGGTCGTTTGAATGCCTCGATAGCTGGCGTGCGTTTCGATCAACAAAGTCAGGACCAGCGTGGGAACCGAGAGCCTTTGCGTCCTCGACACCGCAGGCGTTCCCAACGCTTCTTCCAGGGCTTGTCGTCCAATTGCCAACCAACGGTAGAGCGTTTGACGAGAAACCTGATGGGCGCGACTCAACTGACTGACCAACCCATGAGAGGGCTGAGCGATGATCTGACTAATCATGTGGACTCGTTCCTCTCTCGTGCTACAATGGTTCATGTTTCCTCCCTGAGAACGGTGATGTTTTTTGACTGTTTCACCCTATCTCTCAGGGATTCTTTTTGTCAATTTTGCACGTCAATTGTCACTGTGGTTCACGCTCGATTTGAACCATGCCTTACAATGATTATTGGTGCATCCACGAAATGTATGGGGGGCCACGCCAACCGTAAGGGATTGGCGCTACGTGAGGAGAAAGCGTCAACCATCTCCTCTTGCAGAAAATATGTTTTCATGTACACTGTAGATGTACAGGAGATAATATGATAATCAGTTGGAATGTCTCGTGTTTTCGCAGAAAATTAAGGGGAAATACTATGCCTGGTGATATAAGGAAAAAGAAGGATAGTAAAGAACGAGCAACAAGTTCTTCAGACACACACTCTTCCTGGGGTGAGTTATCATCTGCTCAGCAACTTGAGATGTTATACCCGCCTCTTGCAGAGAGGCAAAAACCAGAGCGCAGTAAAGACACAAAGGCAAAAGTAGATATTGATACCTTTTTTAGAGATACCTTCGTCTCTCTTATGGAAGAAAAAGGCGCCTCTCTTTCGCCAGATGAGCCACTCCCCTTTGATCGACATACTCCGATCCATGAAATAGCAGAGCCTTTTGGGAAGGATGTTGCTACCGCATTTCTTGTTTCATGTGGAAAAGCAATAGAAAAAAAAAGCGAGCAAGTGACATATAGAGAGGGCGCATCTCAAAAATTTAAAGAGTATGATAATAAAGTTACGTTGATAGTAGACAGCTTGTTTGAAGTAAAATCTTCTTCTGACGATTTTACCTTTACAGGGAGGATAGATTTAGGAAAAGATAGCCACATCACCATCATAGACGTTAAAAGAGAAAAAGACTCTCAAGCTTTATTTCTTGGAGAAGCTTTAGGAGAAATGTGGCAATACGCCCTATCAAAGATAGAGGCAGGAAAAGATGACATGGGTACAACGATCAATATAGATGCATCTACTTTAAGTAAGTTCCCACAAGAACTACATCCCACAAGAATTGAAAATCCAGAAACAAAAGCGAGAGTCCGTCAACTCTTGCAAGGAAAAATGCAAAGACCAGGTATCATAGAAATAGCCAGGAATAGTCAAGGCATTTGGGCATTAGATAGCAATTCATCAATAAAACCATCCTTCAACCATGAGGAGATACAAAACCTCGCCGTAGGCGTATTGGCGACTCCTCTTGGTTATGCATCAGCATTTCTACCCAAGCAATATGAACATGTCTTTGGAGATATAGAACGTACTCAACTCAAGATAAAGCTTGCCTATAACTCCTCAGACATAATTGACATAGAAGAAATAACCTTTCACTTTGACCATAAGCGCTAGGGCTTAAATAAGCCCCATCATCTCCACAAACCACGCTTCACCAAACTTCCAGCCGCCATACATGAGCAGGTTTGGTTCGCCGGTGGCTGAGATGTTGCCGTGATGTTGCAGGAGAAACGCTTTCAGGCTTTCGGGCGTCACGTGGAGCGGGATCAGTTGCTTGATCTCGTTCTCTTCGGGGACACGGCGCTGCACCTCTGCAAGCGGGATATGTAAACGCGTCAGAAAACACATCTCGCCGTGTGGCATCGCCAGATCATAGACCACGCCCAGGCAATATTGTTCTCGAATATCGTCGGTTTGAATGCCCGTCTCCTCGCGAATCTCGCGGCGCACAGCTCCGAAAGGATCGGGCAGGCCATCAACCTCGTCCAGATGGCGCTCGAAAAAGCCGCCGATGACGTGATAGCGTCCTACATAGACATCGACGCCCTGCCGTTTATCGAGCAAGATAAAGCCATCGCTCGTCTCCACAACAGAGCAGACGGCGAGAGGATTTCCCAGCTCTGAACGCGCCCGTCCTGCCGCGAAATCAGCCTCACGCGTCGTCACATATTGCTTGTAGCTGGTAGCACCCATCGTAACATGCAGCGTGCTATCGGCCTGAGCGGAGGCCGCAATCAGGCGAAAAAGCGGCGTCTCAAACAGAGACGTTCCCCGTTGCCGCGCCTGGGCCAGCTTTTGCTCCCACCGATCATCCATCCACCTCTTGATTGCAGTCGTTATGGGCATCTGCAATGTGGGATCATAATCAATGACGAGTTGTGCCGATCTATAGAGGCCACGCGCCAGTATCTCGAACTCAATCATGGCTGGCTATTCCCATTCGATGGTGGCTGGCGGCTTGGAGGTGATATCGTAGACGACGCGATTGACGCCCGGCACTTCGTTGACGACGCGATTGGAGATACGAGCTAGAATGTTCGGGGAGAGCCGCGCCCAGTCAGCCGTCATAAAGTCACCAGTGGTGACGGCCCGCACCGCCAGCACATTGGCATAGGTGCGGAAATCGCCCATCACGCCGACGCTCTGCAACGGAGTAAGTACGGCGAAAGCCTGCCCCAACTCGCGATAGACGCCAGCGTTGCGAATCTCCTCAATCACGATCTTGTCTGCCGCCCGCAACGTCTCAAGCTTCTCTTCATCGACCGCGCCAATAATGCGGATAGCCAGCCCCGGACCGGGGAAGGGATGACGCCAGACCCACTCTTCGGGCAGGCCCAATACTGATCCCACCTCGCGCACCTCGTCTTTGAAGAGCATGCGCAACGGCTCAACCAGCTTGAAGGCCATCTCTTCGGGCAGACCACCAACGTTGTGGTGCGTCTTGATGCGTTGGGCGGTCGAGGCGGTATCGTGGCTGGTGCTCTCGATTACGTCGGGATAGAGCGTTCCCTGTGCCAGGAAGGGGATTGGTCCCTGCTCCTCTTCCAGCTTGCTCGCCTCCTCCTCAAAGACGCGAATAAACTCTTCGCCGATGATCTTGCGCTTCTGCTCTGGATCAACCACATTGGCAAGACGCGAGAGGAAGCGCTGACGGCCATCGACCACGACCAGCGGGATATGGAAATGGCTGGCAAAGGTATCAACCACCTGCTCGCGCTCACCGGCACGCATACAACCAGTATCAACGAAGACACAGGTGAGTTGATCTCCTATCGCGCGATGGATCAGCAACGCCGCCACCGCCGAATCGACGCCACCGGAGAGCGCACAGATCACGCGCTCGCTCCCCACCTGTTCGCGGATCAAGGCCACCGACTCGTCGATCACCGAACTTGAGGTCCAGCCGGGTTCGCACTCGCAGATACGGAACAGGAAATTGTGCAGCATGGTCTTGCCCTGGGGCGTGTGTGATACTTCTGGATGGAACTGGAAGCCAACAAAGCCACGCGGATGAGCGATCACCGCCATAGGGTTGCTCTCAGTGCAGGCCAGCACCTTAAAACCTTCTGGCAACACATCCACACTATCACCATGACTCATCCAGACGGGCAGGCGCAGCGACCACTGCGGCAGATGATCCAGATGTTCGGTTTGTTCAGGCGAGACCTTGATGCCCTCGAAGATGCGGAAAATCTCAGGATCGCTGGCCGCTTCAGCGCTCACGTCAATCGTTGCCGGACCATACTCGCGTGATCCCGAAGCGGGTGCCACATGTCCATTGAGTTGCAAGGCTAACAGATGCATGCCATAGCAGATGCCCAGCACCGGCAGGCCGCTATGCAGGATTTCAGGATCGCAGATAGGCGCACCTTCATCATAAACGCTGGATGGCCCGCCAGAGAGCACGAAACCTTTGATGTCAAGGTGAGATTTTTGCTTGAGCTGAGCCAGCGTGGTGTTTGCGGGAACCAGCTCGCTATAGACGTGGCATTCGCGAATACGACGGGTAATGAGCCGACTATACTGTGAGCCAAAATCGAGAACGATGATCGCCTGTCGGCGCTCCTGGGAGTGCATACATACCCTTTCTATGTTGCAGCCGCCCCCGGAGAGAGGCGGCCTGCTATTCAATAAACGCACTTGCAAATTCAGATAATCGCACTAGAGGGAAAATGTGCTCCAAAATAAAGGGACCGGTTAAGAGAACTGGCAACGCTGTCTTCTGCCCATCCACCAGAACAGGCAGTATAGGTGTCGAACGCAGCGTTGCCAGTTGAATTCATCTTTGATGATTGAGAGTATACCACAGGACACGTCTTTTAGCTCTCCGTCATAGCTCATCCCGAAATCGTGCTTATCCAGCCTGTTGAAATAATATATAGAAGTTTATGAATAGAAAACTATACTGATACATTTGCAGTCATATGATATAATGTAGAAAGAAAAAGTGTGAGCGGGTAGTCAAGGAGGTTGTATACATGGTCAATTATCCACAACATATCATTCCTCAAACCGGCGACCAGATGACAGTCCAGGAATATTTCCAGCTTGATTATACTGTCCCCAATGAAAAGTATGAATATCAAGATGGTATGATACGGCTGCGAGAAGGTGCAACAGTGGCGCATTGTGAAATTACTGGCAATATTCGTGTGGCCTTCAAACAAACTAACCGAAGAGCTTCCTGCATTATGTTTGGATCAGATCTGCGGGTCCTGGTCGCGGAAAACTGCTACTTTTTCCCCGATCTAACTGTCACCTGTGACGCAGCAGATCGCCACCCTAGAAACGAATTAATTCGTTCTCCACGTATGGTTGTTGAAGTCCTTTCGCCTTCCACAGAGAAAGTTGATCGTACCAATAAGCTCAAAGCCTATCAAGGCTGTCCCACCATTCAAGAAATTGTCTTGATTGATCAATTCTTCCCACATGTTGAGGTCTATCATCGCCATGAGGAAATCGAGACGGAATGGAGCCGTTCTATCTACGAAGCAGGGGAAGAAGTTGCTCTCCAAAGTGTCGATCTCTTCATCCCTATGGATGAGATTTACCATAATATCGATTTCAATGAGCCATTAGTTGAAGAGTAGCGCGTGAGATAGGATAAGAGGGGAAGCGGCACTCTTTCCCCTCTATCTTGAGTCTCACATATCTTTGGTGCGTCCGAGAATCAATCTCTTTTGACAGAGTTGGTCGTATCGCGGGTGATCCGGGCAGGACTTGCCAGGTGTGCGTCACGTTCAGAAACCAGCTTTGTGAGAGTGTCGATCTCTTCAGATGTGAGTTGGTTGGCAAAACGAGCGGACGCGATATTCTCTTCGAGGTGCGCGATGGACGTTGTTCCAGGAATAGGCACCATAACAGGCGAACGACGGAGCAACCAGGCCAATGAGATTTGTGCAGGCGTGGCCTCCAACCGCCGGGCTGGAGCAGTGAGCGATGGATGATCCAGCACTTTTCCAGAGGCGAGGGGCCAATACGGGACGAACGCGATACCATAACGCTCACAGTCGGCAAGCACTTCTATGCCGCTTCGATCAACAAGATTGAAGCGATTCTGGATCGCAGTAATTGGGGTCAAGACTAACGCGCGGGCAAGCTCTTCTGGCCCAGCACCTGATAAACCGAGGTGCTGAATCTGTCCCTGCTTTTGTAGCTCCACGAGCACACCCAGAGGCTCCTCCAGTGGAATATCTTTGGATGGTGACGGCCCGTGTCCGTCACCATCCAGCCGAAGGTAGATCAGATTAAGGGTCTCTGTCTGCAAATCAAGGAGTGCCTCTTCGACTTGTCTGCGCACGGTTTCCGGTCGGTTATCCACTATCCATGATCTATCGGAACCACGTTCAGCCCCAACTTTATTTCCAATAAGAAGATCAGTTCGACCATGAAAGGCCTTTCCCAGAAGCTGGTTCGTCACTCTTGGCCCATAGGCATTGGCGCTATCATAAAATTGGACGCCCAGATCAGCGGCGCGACACAAGAGCTTGATGGCGGCAGCCTCGTCGCGTGGCATTCCCCATACTCCAGGTCCGGTCAGCTTCATCGTCCCATAACCAAGACGATTAATAAGAGCCGTTCCCAGGGTCATCTGCATTGTCATCATGAGTAAGTGATCCTTTCGTGGTGCTTTTGCACGGCTATGTCTGGCTTTATGCGTACATTCAACCAAACAGTAATCTTGCAACACGGTTACATAATCAATTGCATCGTGTATACTACACAGTTGTAAAGATAAGGCACGCCCACGTGTGTAAGCAATCAGCAAAAGAACCTGATCGTTGCATAGACAACAGCGAGGGGAGAGTGTTGGTTTTCCAGGAGCATAGCAAGCTGAAAAATTGTGAGGAGAAATATGTCCAGAGTAGGAAGCTCTAGTGATCCACGAGTACAGCGAACCCGTCAGTTACTGCTTCAGGCGTTCATAATCCTGGTGCAGGAAAAGAAGCATATCCACTCGATTTCCGTACAAGAGATAGCCACCCAGGCCAGGGTCAACCGGGCGACGTTTTATGCACATTTTGAGGACAAATATGCGCTAGTGGAGAGTTGGATGCGGGAGAAGTTTCAACGTAGCCTCGCACGTCAAATTCCTGCCTCCTCCATCTTACAGAGGGAGACTTTGCACCAGCTGATACTGGTAGTCTTCAACTTTCTGGCGTTTATGCGTCAATATATGAAGCCATCCGATCAGCAGTTTGAGCCGCTCTACGAGATAGCGCTCCAACATGAACTTTACACCCTCCTTTTGAGGTGGCTTAAACAGGCTCCATCAGAGCTTCCCTTCCCAGAGGAGACCCTGGAAAGCACGGCACAGGTCATCAGTTGGGCTATCTTTGGTCCAGCAGCCCAATGGAGCAGAGGAAATCAAACCATCCTGGCGGAAGAGATGGCCCAGCGCGTCTTAAGGGTCGTGATTGCTGGCCTGTCACCTTTCATCGCTGTTACTTGACTGATATTCTAGTAGCGAGGAGCTTCCAGACACGTGACGCCCCGACCACCAACATAGGCGCTATGGCGCACACCAGTTGGTA
>JAICIM010000551.1 GCA_025928885.1 Ktedonobacteraceae bacterium
CTGATGGAGGCGCTCAAAGGCAACAATGGCAAGTCTTCCAAACTGCACAATTTGCCCGTGATCAATGCAGCCCAGGAGACCCAGGCATCCTCGACTGAGAAAGTGCGCATATAAGCAAGAGAGTAGAGAGACGGGCCAGGTATTTTCTTGCTCGCCCTCTCCTCTCTGCTATTTCAACGGGTGTCGAAGTCGCGCGACTTCGACACACAGGAACTTATTCCTGCGAGTGCGGCTTAATCGCACGCATTTGCAGACTGGTCTCTTCCAGAAATGCCCGGCGCAAGCGACTCAGTTCCTGGCGCAGCTCGGCCATTTCTTCGCGATGAAGGCGCTCATAGGCTTCCAGACGCTGCTCTAACAGCAACATCTGATAGGCAATGTCGCCATGATTCCCT
This sequence comes from Ktedonobacteraceae bacterium, assembly GCA_025928885.1. GTDB lineage: Bacteria > Chloroflexota > Ktedonobacteria > Ktedonobacterales > Ktedonobacteraceae > JAICIM01. Next base: position 396 of record JAICIM010000551.1, read on the forward strand.
GGCGGGTTTTGTAAGGATGCAACTTTTTGGGCTTTGAGAATAGCTCGGTGTTCCTCGGTAACAGGCTCATCCTCATGTGAGAGGGGAGCTAGCTCGGCCCTGGTGGCATCGGGTTCGCTCATATGTAGTCTCCGTTGTTTCAAATCCTGCTATGGATGGATGATAAGGCCGGATTGCTCTCTTTGTAGTATCTTCTATGTTTACACACAAGTAAAGTGGCTAGCGTATAGAGATTTTCAACCAATCGTATCATTCTTGCAACGAAATGGCGGCTCTCAACGTCCGCACTCATAGTAACACACATGGCGGGGATATGAGCGGCAATACTGTTATAATCACGTAAAAGTACCTATACAATAAAATATGCGTAACTAGAGAGAGTGTGTTATTGTAAGATTGCTATTACAATGGAGTTTGTATGACAATCACATCTTTCCCTGCTCCCCCTGTGACCTGGCTCAACGCCTCCTCTCAGCGCCCTTCAGCAGAAGATGATGCTGAACCTGACGATGGAGGTGAACAGCAGAAGGTAGCCATTATGGTCGAGACTGGACACGCAGAGGATGCGGCAATCACTCGACCAGCAGAGCAGCCTTGCAAGCGCATTCGTGTCCTGGTCATCGATGACCACGAGGTCGTGCGCAAAGGCATCACCTCTCTACTCTGCGAAAAAGAGGAATTTGAGCCGGTTGGACAGGCAGCAACCAGCCGCATGGCGCTCTTGCTAACCCAACAATTACAGCCCGATATTGTCTTACTTGACATCTTTCTAGGCACAACAAACGGGCTGGATATCGCGCAACAGCTCATGCGCTCCAGCCCCGAAACGCGCATCGTCGCGTTCACCGGCTCCCGAGATGACGAGCAGTTGTTGCGGGCAATGCGCCTCGGCGTGCATGGCTACGTCCAGAAATCGCAATCGCTCGATGAACTGTTAGCAGTGTTATACGCAGTGGCAAGAGGAGAGCGAGTGATTACTGAGCCACGCTCCGTCACCAGGATTCTCGATGAGTTTAGCCGTCTGACAAAAGAACAGGAGCGGCTGCGCTCCGGGCTAACTGATATCGAAATCGAACTGGTGCGGCTGGCTGCCGAGGGCTGTAGCAATAAAGAGATCGCCGCCCGCCAGTTCTGGAGCGAGGTGACGGTCAAACGCAAAATGCAAGATATCTATCGCAAATTAAATGTGACAGACCGGGCGCAGGCCGTTGCTGAGGCGATGCGCATGGGATTGATTTAACGGCTATTATGTTCGTGTATTATCGTTGTTTCATAACCTATTGAGGAGGAATTCTACCATGACCGAGTGTCCACAGTGCGGAACGATGAACGAGGACGACGCGAAAAACTGTAAAGGTTGCAGGATCAATCTGTACTGGGCCTTCCAGCATCACGAAGAATTGACGAAGCTACGCCTGTCCAGGGATCTGCCGCCACGTCCACAAACAGCCGCCTTTTTAGTCGATACCAGCAAACGCGTGGACGATGGCCCCACCGCTGGCTGGCTCCACTCCACGATCAAAAAGTTCGGCTTCAAAGGCGCTGGCAAAAAAGTCAGCACAATGGGCTAATAGATAGCAAATCAGGGATGAGATCAGATGTGATCTCATCCCTTTTTTTGTACGTTCACTTTAGTGAGCATTAGCTACGCGCACCGGCGAGGGGTGCGTTCTGGCTGGCGGCGGTAACGGGTGGTTTGTTGAAGCCACCAGCGTTGAACCACTCGGCGGCCAGTTTGATGCCGTCGCGCAGGCTGACCTGTGGCTCGTAGCCCAGTTCGCGCCGCGCTTTATCGACGCTGTGGCGGTTGTCGGAACCAAACATCATCGCGCCAAGCTGTGTGGCGGGCGGTTTCATCTTGAGATTGGCCGCGACAAAGATCCGCTCGGCTACCGTCGCTCCTGCATAGATGGGAAGGTAGGGCAGATGCAGCGTCGGGCGCTGACCACCAACGGCGTCGGCGATAGCGTCAAACATCTCTTTCTGCGTCAGCGGGCGGTCGTTGGTGATATTATAGACGTTACCCGGAGCCTTCTCGTGATACGCAGCAAGCATATAGCCCTGCACGATATCGGTGACATAGCAGAACGGCAGCGCGTTATCGCCTTTGCCCAGCAGCAGACCCTTGCCATCCTTCACTTTTTGCGCCATGCGGCCAAAGTGCAAATGGTCGCCGGGGCCAAAGAAGGTGCCGGGACGCAGGATCACCGTCTCCATGTCGCTCGTGAGCAGCAGGCGGCGAATGACGCGATCACCCTCCGCTTTGGTCAGGCTATAGGGATCGGGATCGGGTCGCAGGGGATCTTCTTCGGTCATGAAGCGGCCATATCCCAGGCCATAGACGGTATGAGAGCTGGTATGGACAAAACGACGTACACCGGCCTTCTGCGCGGCCTTATACAGATTCTCCGAACCATTGACATTGACCAGACGATAATCAGAGAGGGGACGCCAGACGCCCATCATCCCTGCCAGATGAAAAATGAGATCAACCCCTTCCACCGCCGGACCAAGTGAACTACCATCAGTGATATCTCCGCGCACGACCTCTACGCCCTGCGCCGTCAATTTATCTGTATTTTCAACGGGCAATACCAACGCCCGAATACTTTCACCGCGTTCCTGCAATTGTTTTATAAGATGTCCGCCAAGCAGACCAGTTGCACCAGTAATTAATACTTTCATAGAATATTCATCTCCGTTCTTCCATCGCATAGTGTGGATTTGTCGGTGTACAATAGAAAGTAAGAGCTTGTCAATTTATGCAACGAGTGGGCAAGGCACCATAACGATTGTGCGCCTAAAAGTACTGTATCCTCGGAGCGAACAGGTACATAGGCATGGTTGTCTTTATTTTTCCTGCTTGCTGCGTGACAAATACATAAGGAGGACAACTCAGGATGACTCAAAAAACAAAAACCGACGTGCCACCACAGAATACGACTCAGGCGGCGGTGCAGACTGGTCCCAACAGCACTGTTGAAAGCTACCGTGTTCACTTTCCCGCGTGGCCCATATCAAAGCCGGGACCACGCACGACTCCACCACCAGCGGGAACGAAGCCGATCAACGCCATTCGCCGCGAACAGGTCACTCCCGTTATCTACGATCAGGAAACGGGAGAGCCGGAGCTGCCAGAAGAGACGAAGGTGACGGGGGAGCAGCGGCTTGGCAAGCGCAAGCCGCGCCTATAACGTTTCTGTATAAGGCGCGGTCGAACTGCGCTCCACAACGGTCGTTGGCAGCACCTCCAGTGGGGGAATTTCTTCATTGCGCAGGGCTGCCAGCAAGCGTAGGGTGCCGGTGCGGCCAAGCTGGCGCAAGGGAATATTGACCGTCGTTAACTGGGGAAAGACGATCTGTGCCATTGGCAAATCGCCAAAGCCACAGACAGAAATAGCATCCGGCACGCGCCAGCCCATCTCTCCCAACCCCAGCATGACGCCAAAGGCCGTCTGATCGTTGGCGGCAAAGATGGCCGTCGGTCGCTGCTCTACCGGAACCTGCGCGATATCATGGGCCGCACGCTGCCCCCCCTCGCGGTCAAAGTTCCCGGTCAGGATCAAACGGGGATCAAGTGGCAAACCAGCCTCAACCAGCGCGGCCATGTAGCCCTGCAAGCGTACATTGGCAACTGTCAAGTTAGAGGGACCGGCCACAAAGGCGATGCGCCGATGCCCCAGTTCCAGCAGGCGAGCCGTCATCGCACGCGCACCGCCAAAATTATCGGTCTGTATCGATGGCACACTCAATGTATGTTGAGCCAGCGTTACGATTGCCGCCCCTCGACTCTTCATCTCGTTTACCACGTCTTCAATGCGCTGAGCGTGGCTCGGCTCATTGAGCGCACCTCCGGCAAAGAGTACGCCATCGGCCCGATAATCGCGCAACGTGCGTAAATAGTGCAGCTCTTTTGCCGGATGGCGATCTGAATTGCAGACAATGGTGAGATAACCATGCTCGCTAGCAACATCCTCCACGCCACGCATAATCTCGGCAAAATAGGGATCAGCGTTATCACCCACGATGGCAGCGATCAACTTACTGCGCTGAGAACGGAGGCTACGCGCCAGAGAGTTCGGAGTATACCCCAACTCGGTTGCAGCTTTCAACACCTTCTCACGCGTCGCAATATTCACAGGATATGATGAATTGCTCATAACTCGGCTGGCTGTGGCGATAGAAACGCCAGCACGCTCCGCAACCTCAACAATGGAGGGCGGTTGCTTCGATAGTGATCGTCTTGCCATCGTTTTTTTACTATACTTTCTATCAAATAGAAAACTTTTCTATCTTACTCTACCAGATTTATAACGCACCGTCAACCGTAAATTGCGCCGGAACAGTGTCACAAATTATGAGTTACAGGTGTTCGCTCGTTTTCATGTTAAGAGCGCTTCTCCCCTTTTCTTGACAATATTGCCTGCTGTTATAGGGC
>JAICIM010000148.1 GCA_025928885.1 Ktedonobacteraceae bacterium
ACGAGCAAAGACCAGGCGCAAGCACGGAGAAAAGGCGTGTTGACGTGGGGGGAGTCGGTTCGCTTTGGCCGTCGCTTTGATCCGATGTTTGACCATCTGTTCGGGCGCGGCCTGCTCATCACTGGCACACAAGGGGCTGGAAAATCTAATTTGATTGGCTCGACCATCGTCAGCGCGGCACGCAATACGGTGCCATGCTTGCTTGTGGACTATAAAAACGAGTTCTATACGCTGCGTGAGATGCACCAGACCATCATTTCATGCGGCCACCCCGATTATGCGGAGAAAACGGGAGCGCCCTACTACAGTGTTACGCTTGATACAGCAGCCGAATTTGCCGAAGACATGATGGAATATGGGGCGCAGGCCGTCTTCAACGTCCAATCGTATCGCGATCCCGACGAGATGGCGGAAACGCTTGCCGCCATCCTGCACGCTCTCGTCGATTGGTCATTGGAGCTGGAGAATGAGGACGATCGGCCCCCGTGCCTGGTTGTCACCGATGAGGCTCATAATCTGGTGCCAGAACGCCCGGACCTCTCAGCATTGCCGCTTGATCCCAAGAACTTCAAGCGACTCAAAAAGGCGTACGTGGAAGTGGCGAATATGGGCCGCTCGTTTGGGTACACGCTCATCTTTGCGACGCAGCGGCTGGCGAACATCGCGAAGTGGGCGGTCGCGAATCTGCATGTTCAAGTGGTCATGCGCCAGGATCTCGACAACGATATCGAGCGCTGCGAAGAATACATCGGCAAAGAGAACTGTAAGCAGTTGCGCGACCTTCCCCCAGGTCAGGGATTTGTGCGTGGCCTCTCGAAGACGCCTATGCTGATTCATTTTGATCAGCAGGAAGCGCGTCACGTATCCAAGACGCCGAATCTCGCACGGGCGCAGAAAAGATACAAAAGCAACGCTGGGCGTTTGCCAGAAAGAATGCATGTACGAGTTACGCCGGGAAAAAAGCATATATGGTCTGACCAGACGCCAGCCGAGAGAGAAATTTCCCGACGTTACGCGCGTAACGTTACCAGCGCAAATCTGGATGATTTTGAGCTTGAAAACGGAGATGTTACGCGCGTAACTTACGTGCGTAAAAACGATCTTCCGCCAGCTTCACAAGACGACGTACGCGGTCAAAATGGCGACGTAGCTCGTGTCAGCGATTTGCCGACCGGCTGGGATGAAGAAAAGCTCAAGATGTTGCCGTTTTTGTACCGTGCGGTCGGCAATATCGACCGCACCCTTACCGGGTTAGAACTGACGACAAGCCAGAAAAACCGCGAATTTGCTCGCACCATTCTGAAGCAGCAAGGATTATGGAAGGAGTCGAAATAATGGCGGCAGCACAACATCAACCGGCGAAGCAGCGTTTCTGGCGTGGCGTCGTCTCGCTCAAACCTCTAAAAAAGCATATTGATTGGTGGTTGCGGATCATGGCGATATTGGCCGTGCCACTCATCATCGGGTGTACCATCGTCATTGGCGCGGAGTTGGCCGCCCCCGACTGGTTCGAGAAGGAAACACTCGGCAAGCAGCTCGCAACGCTCACCGAAGACTTGTTGAACGCAGCGATCGAGGGGTCGATGCTTGGCTGTATCGCGTTGGCGAAACAGGCACGGCGCGATGGGAAAATGAGCCAGGCGAACATGATGCGTAACCTGGGCTGGCTCTTCGCCACGCTCACGGTCGTAACGGTCGGCTTTCGTGTTTTTCATGTGCCTAAAGAGGCTGGCGAGATCTTACTCTGGATACGGTGCGCAGCTGGCATCGTCTTCTGCTATCTCTCCCACATGAACGACGACGAGGACGAAAACACCGAGGAGATCACCCCACAGCAACATCGCTCACAGATGGAAGCATTGGCGGCGACCTTCTCGACGCAACTGCATGAGATGACCCAGGCACTGCACCAAAAAGTGGATATGCTCACGAAAGCGCTTGAAGAAATCCAGCAAGTAAAGGTGGCCATGTCCGCAAATCGCAACGATCTTCTGTCCGCGAGTCACAGGACAGCGACCGCCGAAACGATAGGACAGACCAGCGCAACAGAGAGGACAGCAACTGCACCTGCAAGAGGACAGGAGAGTGAGCGGACACAGGACAACGAAAATACCGGTAACAGGGCAGCAACTAAAGCGGAGAGGACAACAGACAAGCTCGAATTGACCCTCGATTTTCTTCGAGAGAATCCACAACGCGCCAACTCGCCTGATATCGACACGCTGCTGGCTGCGCACCTGGGCCTGAACCGGCCAGCGAGCGCACGTTTCTGGCGTTTGAAGGCGCAAGAGCTGCTCGATGCTGAAGCCACCAACAAGAGCAACGATCAGGGGGCATTCGTTCGCGTACTGGCCTACGTTCAGACACATGAACCAGCCACACAAAAAGCGGTCGCGGCTTCCCTGGGGATCACTGAGCGAACAGTGAGACGCCACTTTGCAGCATTACGCACAAGTGGACAATTGCCGCTCACCTGGACGCGCGATGAAGAGGGCAACAACCGGATAGGAAGGCAGGAAAGCACAACGCAACCAATAGGACATCCAGCACAGGAAAGCGACCAGACAAACGAGCAGGAAAAGGACAGCGAAGGGCAGGACAATGAAGCGTCGATCAATAACGTTGTCCTCTTCCGGCATGCAGCTCTATAGGACAGCAAAAGAGCCTCATTCGTCAAAGCGAGGGCCAGAGTGCGAACCTCTGGCGAGGCATTTTAAACAAGATTTGTAGCGCGTTATGACACACAATGCTCTCTGCATGATCGATGTGGGAGCATAGAAAGGGTTTGAGAACACCATGCCAACGAACATCTTGTTCAAGAAGCCAGAGCACAAACAGCGTTTTGTCGCGGCAATGCAGGCCATAGGAGGAAAGATCTATCGCGGCACATATGACCCTGAATATGGAGCAGCCCTGTACGTGTTAACAGCTGATGCTTCAACCTGGCAGAAAGCCAGAGACTACGTGAGCTGTCACGGGATCGACTTTGGGGCATTGTTAGAAGACCTCGATTGGTCTGGAGGCCATCGGGCGCTTCTGCAATGGGCGGCCAATCTCTTCAATGAGCAGGCAGCGCAATGCAATCCAGTAGAGCTGATGCGCTTAGACGAAAGCAATTTCCACGTCGCGCTCTCTGCACTGCTCATCCGGCGCTATGGTCTCCAGGCGAGTGATTTCACCTCTTGAGCCTGCACAGGCATCATCAGGCAGGGAGATCGATGCAGCGCTTTCCCTTCTTCCTGCAAGTCAGCCTCTCACGTCTGGAACACATAGCATCTCGTCCCGTCTATGGGAACATCCATTTCTTCAAAGGGGGAATATGCATGAACCAACTTGAGCGTGAAGTGATTGGATATATGCGAACGACTCTTGCTTCTCTTGATACTGACGCTTCCGTTGTCCGTGAGAATTATTACAAGGCGCAAGATCTGTTTGAGGAGCATCTGATGAAGTGGTCAGATGCGTTTGCGCTGTTGTATAACGGAATGCTTACCATCTACCGCGCCCATACCCCTCACCCGAAAGGCCATTACCGTAACAGGCATCTTGAAGTAGGATACACAGGATATTCTTTTCAGACCTGGGTGAAGGACAAAGTGCAACCTCCAATTCCTTCTGCCGATGAATTAGTCTCCCGGTTTGATAAACTCATCAACGAATATGCCAACTCTGGCGAAGCGTAAAACCTCCAAGAATTCTGACTGGTGGAAAGCTCTATCGCATAACCCATCTGTAGGGGGCTTCTTGTTGAGAACATACTTACTCAATGTATGAAAGCGATAGCCAATTACGAGTCGCTAGAGAGGCGACAATTTGACAACCTCGTAGTGCGTTTCTTCTATATTCCCCACTGTCCCCGCTTCTACCCATTCTTCAAAGGAGATCATTACTTGAACCATTTCCCTCAAAGCAACTTTTGTTTAAGCGATCAGGATGTCGAACAGTATCTCGCTTCCAAAGAAAATGAGGAAGTGATTGGCATTTGTACGATGCCTTCTAGCTGTTTGATTGCCCGCGCAGTGAAAGCCAAATATCCCGATGTCGCCGTGGACGTGTACAACAGCACCATTTTCATCTCGACCGCGACCCAAGTGGCTCAACTGTCTCTCATCCCTCGGCAACAGCAGATGGTCGAATGCTTCGATTATGGGACGAAAGCCCATTTTCAGGAGCCGGTCACGAAAGCCGACTTTCTCGCCGCATGGCACCGCTTTCCCGATAAAAATGCTCGTTCTTGTGCGCCAACACCTGAACGAGCACAGTAGCCCTTGCAACCATTTGTCTCAACAGTTTTTCATACCAGGTTCCTACGCTTATAGGAGCCTGGTGAGTAAGGAGTTACCGCTCCATGATAACACACCCCTTACAGATGGGGGCGTCCTCCCAAACCACTGCTGCGCCACCCTCATGCACTCCGCTCAAGTATCAGCGATTATTGCGTGGGTGGTCACAGCAAGATGTCGCAGATGAACTGTATAAACGATGCGCAGCGGAAGGTAAGCCTGATGTTGCCATTTGTGCCAAACTGGTTGGACGCTGGGAACGCGGCGAAAACAAGCCGAGGCCCATCTATTGCAAACATCTCTGCACCCTCTATGGTCTGACCGCAGCCGAGTTGGGCCTGCTTCCTGCTGTGGAGGTGCAACCATGAACCGCAGGAACCGCACGGGACAGAAGGTGCCGGGTTCTCTGTCCTATCAGAAATCTCTGGACTCGATGACGCTCGAAGAGGGCATCTCCTGGCTTAGCGGGATGAAAGAGCGCCTTACCGCCAAACAGCAGCGGGAACGGCGCTATCTGGACCGGAGAGCTAAGCAGGGAACACATACACCGACAGATGATGCGTATGAGCAGGATCAGGTGCTGGAGTCGGAGCTGCTGGCATTGCTGGATGGTCTCATTGAACAACTCCAGCGCGATATGACGGGAGGGCAACCATGAATGCCTCTCCGATCGACTCCTATCAGACCTTTTTACAGAGCAAGCGAATCGTCGCCACTCCCGCCGGGATAGAAATTGCGCAGTCTGAGATCCACCCACGTCTTTTCCCTTTCCAACGCGATATTGTCCAATGGGCGCTGTGTCGAGGTCGCGCTGCTCTCTTCGCCGACTGTGGACTGGGGAAATCATTTATGCAACTTGTCTGGGCAGACATCGTTCATCAGCGCACAGGCAAGGATGTTCTGATACTGGCTCCGCTGGCAGTCGCCAGTCAAACTATTGCGGAAGGGCGCAAACTGGGGATCGCTGTTCATTTCTGTCGCACGCAGGCCGATGTTGGCCCCGGTCTTAACATCTGTAACTATGAGATGTTGACCCATTTTGACCCACAACACTTCGTCGGCGTGGTGCTTGATGAGAGCAGCATTCTCAAAAGCTATATGGGGAAGACCAAACGAGCTTTGATAGCTGCCTTCCGAGAAACGTCGTATCGCCTGTGCTGTACCGCGACTCCGGCTCCCAACGATGTGATGGAAATTGGCAATCATGCAGAATTCCTGGGGATCATGCCCTCCAACGAGATGCTGATGCGCTGGTTCATCAATGACACGATGCGCAATGGGCAGTATCGGCTCAAAGGCCATGCCACGAAGGACTTCTGGCAATGGGTTGCTTCGTGGGCCATCACGCTCTCCAAACCATCGGATCTGGGCTATTCCGACGAGGGATTTGCCTTGCCTGACCTTCACCTGCACTACCAGTACATTCAGACTGATCCGACCATTGGGCGTGAAGAGGGGCATCTCTTCCGCGCTCCTCAGATGAATGCCACCAATTTACATAAAGAGATGCGGCTCACAGCAGCTGCCCGCGCCCAGGCCGTCGCTGATCTGGTCAACGGCAACGACCATATCTGGACGGTCTGGTGTAACACTAACTATGAAGCTGATGAGTTAATCAAACGCATTCCCGATGCCATCGAGGTGCGCGGATCAGAGAGCATTACGGACAAAGAGCGCAAGCTCCTGGCTTTCTCTCAAGGAGAAGCACGGGTCATCATCACGAAACCTGGCATTGCCGGATTCGGACTAAATTGGCAACATTGCCACCATGCTGCTTTTGTCGGCCTCTCTTACTCCTTTGAAGAATTTTATCAGGCGGTCCGGCGGCTGTATCGCTTTGGTCAAATCCATCCAGTGGAGGCGACCATCGTGGCCGCAGAAACGGAGGTTCCTCTCGTGGCTACCCTTGAACGCAAAATTCAGGCCCATACACAGATGAACACAGCTATGCACGCCTGTCTCTCCCCACAGCAAATGCCGCCGGACGATTTGCACCTGACCCGGCATGAGACATTTAACCGCGAGGACGGTGAAGGCTGGTGTCTCTATCATGGCGATTGTGTGGCGGTGACACGGGCGCTCCCTGATCAGAGTATTCATTTTAGCATCTTCAGCCCACCCTTCAGTAGCCTCTACATTTACAGCGATGCGCTCGAAGACATGGGCAACTCCGCCAATGATGAGGAGTTCTTGCGTCACTTTGATTTTCTCCTACCGGAGTTGTTGCGCGTTACTCTACCAGGTCGGCTATGCGCCGTTCATTGCAAAGATCTAGTCAACTACAAAGGGCGAGACGGAGCAGCTGGCCTGCGTGACTTTTCCGGCGAGATCATCCGCCACTTTCAGCAAGCAGGATGGGTGTACCATTCCAAAGTGACCATCTGGAAAGATCCAGTCATTGAGATGCAGCGCACAAAGGCACATGGCCTGCTTTATAAACAACTCCGCGCTGACAGTACCTTCTCACGTCAAGGCATGCCCGAATATCTACTGTTGTTCCGCAAATGGCCCCAGAGCGAGAAGGATGAGTGGCACATTACGCCAGTAACACATACCACCGACACGTTTCCTCTCGAAATCTGGCAACGCTACGCCTCTCCAGTATGGTTTGATATTCGGCAAACACGGGTTCTCAATGTTGAGCAAGCACGCCAGAACCAGGACGAGAAGCACATCTGCCCTCTCCAACTTGATGTGATCGAGCGAGCATTGCAACTATGGACCAACCCCGGCGAGACAATCTTCGATCCGTTTACGGGGATCGGTTCAACTGGGTATATAGCTCTTGAACAGGATCGCAAGTTCATTGGAGTAGAACTAAAGCCCAGCTACGTACAAATAGCGCGGAAAAACATGGAGCGGGTACTGAATCAAAAGACGCAGGCCACCCTGTTTGACGATGCTGTTGAGAGTGAGGTGACGGCATGATCTATGTCGATACCATTCGTCACTATCCCTCTTGTAAACTGCCGTACAAATACTGGTGTCATCTGGCAACGGACGGCGATCTGGAAGAACTGCACACCTTCGCGGCACGACTTGGCCTCAAGCGCTCCTGGTTTCAACCAAGCCACTCCGGGCGCTTCCCCCATTATGATCTGGTTCCCTCCAAACGCGAGCTGGCTCTCCAGTTAGGAGCTACGGCTGTTAACCCAGTTGAGCTAATACGAGTGTGCTATCCCGAGACCTGGAAGGTAGTTACTGCTGGCAGCGAAAGGGGTGCGGCTTGTGAGCAGTGACGCTATTCGATTTTACTGTGGAGTGGGAGAACGCGCCTACAACTATCATCCTGTCTATACTGGCCCTTATGCCTGTGTGTCTCCGGTCTGTGGCACAACGAGGAAAAAAGTGAACCAGGTCGCCATTCCTCCAGGAGTTCGTGTGCTTCAGGATAGTGGTGCCTTTAACGATGCCTGCCTCCTCTTGCGAGGGCAGGCGCTGCACTGTTCCTCGCTGGCGCAGCAACGCCTCTCCCTCAAAGATGCCTTGAAGCGACAGGAAGATCATGCAGAACACTTTGGGTATACCGAACTCCTAGAGGCGCGAGCGAGCTATGACGTGCTCATTGATGAAACGTGGATGGCGGGGAGAGTTGGGGAGCTGGTACGCACGAAACGGCGCTGGAGCGAGGCAGATGCAGAGTGGGCTGTCGCGGAAACTGTTGCCGCCGCAGCCTATCTCAATGTACACCGTAATGGCCTGTCTTGCGTAATGAGTGCGCAAGGAGTGAGCGTCGAGCAGTATCTCCGTTGTGCAGAGCGCATTCTTCCTTTTATACGTGAAGGCGACATCTTTGGGCTGGGTGGGTTCTGCATTTTGGGGCGGATGCCCTCATTGTTGCCAGCATATGCTGCCATCCTTGAGCGCCTCATCCCATTTCTTAGCAATGAAGGGATCAAGCGCGTCCACATCTGGGGCGTCTGTTATGCGCCAGCATTAGGACCGCTCCTCTATCTCTGTGATATCTATGGCATTCAGGTGTCAACGGATAGCATGGGGCCATCTACCCGCCTGGTGAAGCGCGACCCAAAGACGGGGTATGGCGAATGGGGGTATGCTTCCTGGCACTCTTCCTGCTATGAAGTGCCGCCTGTACTGGAGAGTTGTAAGATAACGGATCGACATGGCAACAAGGCTCCCACCTGTTCTCCAGGAACGCGTTGTCGTGGATTGGAGCGAGCGCGGCACATTGCGCTCACCGGCGATTGGCTTGCACATTTTCGAGAACGGGAGCCTCGTTGGTATGCCCCGATCTATCACCAGCACTCCTGGTTAGCGCTGCTGGAAGAGAGTGATGTGGCATGAACATCATGCTACACCTCCTTCAAAAAGCTATCAATCCCCAACGGAAGTATCCTCACACGAAGAGTCGTGATCTGCCAGGGGGAGCCACGGCTCAGGTTTTCTTCAACACGGGGAAGCTTCCTCTAGAACGAAAGGACGCTCACCATGACCACGACATCACTGGCAACGGTGTGGAGTGAACAGTCACCACAACAGACTGCACTTGATGCACTCCAACGATTCCATTGGTCGGTCTTTCCGCTCGATGAGGAGAAAGTTCCGCCAAAGATTGGAGGGGTTCACCCGGATGGGAGACCAAAACGGCTGTCGTGGAACCCGTGGCGAAGTCGTCGCGCCACACCCGATCAGGTTCGCCATTGGGATCATCTGTATACTCCCAGCGCTTGGGCCGTGATCACCGGAGCGATCAGCGGAGTGCTTATTCTCGACTTTGACATCCCTGATGGGCAACAGACGCGGGAACGCCTGGGCCTGAAACCACATGTATTAACTGGCTCTGGCGGGGAGCATGTCTACTTTCGGCATCCCGGCTGGTATGTTGCAACCATGAACCATAAAACGAATCGCCAATTAGGCAGGCGTTGGCCTGGGTTAGATATTCGTGCTGATGGAGGGTATGGAACATTTTGTGGGCGGCATCTGAGTGGTCCTTACATCTGGGTACGTGATCCCATTCCTGACGAGTTAGACCTGTTGCCAGATGACTTGCGCGACTTTCTTGGCCTACTCCATCCTCCAGAAGGCAAACGGAAACGTTCTCGCAACACCGCTCCATCGGAAGAAGAGCAAGCGCCTGCATCATCTCCAGCTTCAGCGTCACTGGTGCGCACCTTGCTCCAGCGTGCCTTACAGCAAGTGAGTGACCATGAAGGGCGCAATAATGCTGGTTTCTGGCTTGCCTGCCAGCTGCGCGATAATCGTGTGCCACGTGATGAGGCGGAGCAGGTGATACGTGCGTATGCAGATCGTGTTCCACCTACCAATAGCAAAGGAATGGAAGAACGCTATCGGGTGGAAGAGGCGCTTGCCAGTCTGGAGAGCGCCTATCGAGAGGAGGCACGCGACGCCTGGAGCGATGTTGCACCTCCCTCTCCAGCCGCTCAGGGCAACGGTGGTGGGAATGGCCGTCACGGTGGCAACCAGGTGGCATCTCCAGATGGACCCGATGGTGGCGAAGCGCTGCCCGAAATCATTGTTGGGGTGGCGCAGTTACGTGAACTGACGGATCAGGCGCTGGCTTCCGTGACGCGCAAAGAACGCGCCGCCCCATCGCTGTTTCTTCAGTCCTCTCGCCTCGTGCGCGTTGGACACAACGAAATGAAACATCCCATTGTCGCGTCGATGGCGACGACCGAAGTGAAGGAAGTCCTTACCCACGCGGCTAACTACTATCGGCTCAAGAAATTGCCTGGAACGGACGTGGAGGAGTATCGCAAGGTGCCTGTACCACCGCCGAAAGAAGTGGCTGAGCAGATCCTGGCGCGTCAGACGCAGTATCCGTACTTACCATTTCCCCCCTTACAAGCCATTGTGGAAACGCCCGTGATCCGGCCTGATGGCTCGATTCTGGACACTCCTGGTTACGACTCAGTAACGCATCTTTACTATGCCCCTCATCCCGAATTGACTGTGCGCCCAGTGCCTGTTGCCCCAACGCAGGTCGATCAGGAGGCTGCGCTTGCGCTTATCTGGGAGACCATCGGCGAGTTTCCCTATGTGAGCGAGGCAGATCGGGCCAATGCATTGGGCCTGCTGTTGACGCCGATGTTGCGCCCCACCATTCAGCGGCATGTCCCACTGGCCTTGTTGGATGCGCCGAAACCAGGGACCGGCAAGGGGTTATTCGCGGATGTGGTGTCGATCATTGCGACTGGCGATTGTGCAGCCATTTTAACAGCACCAGACAATGAGGAGGAATGGGATAAGCGCATCACTGCGATGCTCATGCAGGGCCGGACCATCATTTGTATTGATAACATTGCGGGCCAACTTCACTCGGCAAAACTGGATGCGGTGCTGACGGCAACGCTACATGAGGGCCGTATTCTGGGGCAATCGACGATGGTGAAAGTCCCCAACCGGGCAACCTGGATGGCAACGGGCAACAACGTGAAGATCGGCGGCGATCTGGCGCGGCGCTGCTATCGCATTCGTTTCGATCCACATGTTTCGCGGCCCTGGATGCGGCAAGGCTTCAAGCACGAGGATCTGGCAACCTGGGTCAGTGAGCAACGAGGAGCCTTAATCGGTGCGCTCCTAACGCTGGCGCGTGCCTGGTATGCCGCCGGTCAACCTGTGACTGAGGGCCTCCCGGCACTGGGAACGTTCACCGGCTGGGTCAAAACAGTCGGTTCGATTGTTGCTCATGCAGGGGTCCAGGATTTTCTCTCCAATTTAGAGCAATTGTATGAAGAAGTCGATGAGGAAGCGCTCCAATGGGAGCATTTTCTCTCTGTTTGGAATGAGATTTTCCATGAAGAATGGATCACAACGCAGCGTGTGATTGTCCGATGTGATGGAGAATCTGCGGATAGTGCCAGCGATGTTGCGGATAGTTCGTTATTGGATGCTCTCCCTGAAGCTCTTGCTTTAGCCAGGAAAGATAAGCCGCTCAGTTTTGCTATTCGTTTTGGGAAAGCGCTTGAAAAGCGAACCGGAACATGCTACGGGGAGAAAAATGTTCATCTGGAACGGAGTATTGACACGCATACCAAACACAAACTTTGGCGAGTCGTTGCGGATAGTGCGGATAGTGCGGATAGTAATACCCCCGCGCACGGAAAAAATTCTGAATTGTTTTCAAGCCAAAATAAAAATAATAATGAAAACGATAGGGAACACTATCCGCACTATCCGCAACCCGGCAATCTTCCATCTGCGTTAAATAGCTCCACAAGCCAATCGAAGTCAAAAAATCCTCCACAGCAATCGCCTGATCAACTATCCGCAAGTGATGATGAAAGTGAGGAATTTACCCTATGATCTCACCTGAACCTACTCTTCCCGAGCTGACCGAGACGCTGACGCTCTTAGAGGGAATTGGGGCTATCTGTACGCTCGATCCCGATGGGCAGAGGCTGCATGTCAAGGCTCCACGAGGGGCGCTGACGGCAGAACTCCAGGAGCGTATTCGCCAATGGAAGCCAGCGCTACTTGCCCATTTTGCGAGTCAGACGAGCGAACGCTGCTGCAATTGTGGAGCACCTGTCGAGTACTACAACAGTCGCGGCCAGCCATTTTGTAAGGAGCACCGCTATCGAGCCGCCCAGGTGCAATGCGCGGCAATCCCAGGACTGGTCAGAATCACCCAGTCCTCTTTTTTTATGCAGGATGTGGCTGAAGTGAGGGAGGAGTTGAGCGCCGAGGGTGGACACGTTGCCCTGGACCTGGAGACGACGGGGCTGCATCCCAAGAAGGACCGGGTGGTTGCGATCGTCCTGGGCGTTCCGGGGAAGGTCTCGATCCTGGATCTGCGCCCGTATTATAGCCAACCTGAAGAGGAGAAGGCAGCATGGCGAGAGAGCCTTGTCGCACTCCTCATGCAG
>JAICIM010000736.1 GCA_025928885.1 Ktedonobacteraceae bacterium
AAGAGCAACCGTGACAATGAGGAGCCATAATAGAGACGAGCGCCACTCATAAAGGGCAGCTTTTTCAGCCGGTTCGCCGTTGCAGCAATATCGGCATCCAGACCAACGCTAAACGAATTCACAAAATACAGGCCATTCACCATCCCAACATCAATCTCAACAATATCGCCATGCAGGGCGCGTTCCAGCGCCACAAGAGGATCACGCGAGAGGCCCAGCGTATTACAGGCAAAATCATTGCCAGAGCCAGCGGGAACTATCCCCAGCGGAACACGCCTCTCAGCTGCGGCTGCTAACATTCCGTTCACAACCTCATTGACGGTGCCGTCGCCACCAACGACAATGATCGCTCGTCCGGCTCTGGCCGCCTGCATAGCACGTTCCCTGGCCTCTCCAGCCCTGCTTGTTTCAACATACTCCGCCTGCTCCTGGACCAGACGATTACAGATAACAGTACGATGAGCGGCCATATCGCCACGATTGGCGCTGGGGTTAAACAGCACAAGAGGATAGCTTGCAGGTTCCGGTGTCTCCATTGGCAGTACTCCTCTCTGAGAGGTGATTTTTCGTACTGCCGATTGTACCATCTTCTCTCGTTCTCTACAATTTGGTTGCAGCACTACCACTCATCCACTATAGTAAATATGATCATCGTATGGTTGGCAAACTTTATTCACAGCCCGTTTCCTGCGTCTCAATTATAGAGAACGCTTTTCGCCAGAAGGAGGCTTTTATGACCAACCGAACGTCATCATTACCACATATTATCTCTCTATCCCTTGTAGTATTGGCTTGCATCTTTTTCGTGATCGGGCTGGTTCGTATATTTTCGGACGCCTATCTCAACGTCGAAGCCATCGCCTATCTGTTTGATGGCGTTCTCTTCCTCGTGAGCGGCGTCCTGATCTTCTTCTCTATTCGTGCTTTTAGGAAAAAGTATCGCGATTCATAGACATATATCTATGGCTGATCGATAACGGAATCCCAGGATACCTCCTGAAAATAGGGGATATCTTCGGGAGGTCGCGTCTTTTTCAACTGATCCGCTGTAATCAGCGTTCCCTTCAAATTGGCAACTTTGAACGATGCGTTGGTCACGTCGGCATCGCGCATGTTTGCGCCCGCCAGATCCGCATCTTGCAGGTTGGCATCGAGGAGCATTGCATTTTTCAACACCGCTTCGGTCAGGTCGGTCTTTTGCAGGCTGGCCCCGCTCAAGTCCACCCTCGTCAGATTGGCGGCGTGCAAGATGGCGTTGTCAAAATTGGCTCCGGCCAGATTCGAGCCGCTCAAATCGGCTCCCGTCAGGTCCACGGCGCTTAACTTTGCCCCGCTCAAATTGACGCGCACAAGATCGGCCCCGGTGAGAATAGCCCCGGTGAGATCGACCTCATTCAGATCAAGCTCAGTTTCAGGATGCTCTTTTCTCCACGTGTTCCAGTTCGTAACCCCCTGCCTCAATAACTCTATCTGTTGCTGATTTGCCATAATAACTCCCCTTCTAACATGTGTCATCAAACATAAAGTACAACAGGACATACATTCTGCTTGCCATCTCTAGACACGTTCCACCATCGGCAAACGATACATCTCCCCGGCACACTATTTGTCCCAAACCCAACAATCGTGCTACTATTAGCACAATGACAACAACCACTCATGGAGGCTCGATGCACGTAAACATACGCCCACTGGTAAAAAGCGATGAACCCTTTCTCTGGCAGATGCTCTATTATGCCGCCCGGATGCGCGAAGACGGCGCAACCTCACCAGAACCAGCAAAGACCAATCCCGATCTCAACAAATATATCGAAGACTGGGGACGACCGACCGATATGGGTCTGCTGGCTCTCCATCCAGAGCACCACCAACCGCTAGGCGCGGCCTGGCTACGTTTGCTCATCGGTGAGCAGAAGACGATCAGCTATATCGACGATCAGACGCCGGAACTGGTAATAGCGCTCCTCCCCGATTACACTGGCCTGGGGATAGGTTCGCAGTTACTCACCCGCTTGATTGCTGAGGCCAGCCAGGTCTATCCCGCCATCGTGCTCAGCACACGCACAAATAATCCTGCTCGCCATCTCTACGAACGGGTCGGCTTTCGCACAATAGAGGCCGTCACCAACCGGGTAGGCAGCGATTCGTTCAATATGCTGCTGCGCTTTTAGCACATAGTCCGATTGCAGAACAATCAGCCTCGACCGCCATCATCTCCACATGCTATTCACCATTCGGGCTATATTCTCTCGCTGCATATGTGAAAGCGTATTCCATAGCTTCGATATCGTATAATATAATTTCAGCGATTATGATATAGATTGATAACTGTTCATAGCTACTAGAAATGCGAGAGATTATGGCGGCACGCTGGCAATGGAAAGCAGAATATGCGCAACGACATTTCCCTCTCCGTACGCGCTACGTAGTGCTGCTTGCAACTCTATTTCTCTGCTTCTTGAGTAGTTGTGATTTATCACCAGATCAAACGGTTAACAAGCCAGCTACAACCCGGCCAACCTTACGCCAACTCACTTATGTGGCAATCGGTGCGTCGGATACGTTCGGCTTCGGGAGCAGCGATCCGTATAACCAGAACTGGGCCACCGATCTCGCTGGCAAACTCGGCCCACGCTACCGTCTCATCAATCTGGGCATCCCCTCGATGCACCTGCATGATGCGCTTACGAGCGAACTCCCGGTGGCGCTGGATGCTCACCCCGATCTGGTCACGATCTGGCTTGCCGTCAACGATCTGGCCGACAATGTGCCAGTACAAAGCTATGCTCATGATCTGAATACGCTCTTA
>JAICIM010000464.1 GCA_025928885.1 Ktedonobacteraceae bacterium
CCGGGTACGGCTCGCGGCCTGCCAGCACCGGCCAGTTGGGCCACAGGGGCTCCTCCAGCAGCGGCCGGCGGGTGGGGTGCCACGCCTCCCGGGCCCGCCCCCCCAAGTCGCCCCCCCCGCCCCCCCCGCCCCCCCCCCCGAGGCGCCCGCCCCCCCCCCCCCCCCCCCCGCGGCTACGAAAGAGCAGCATTCCCGGGTTTAAAAGCTCACACGCATCATCGCTCCATGACAAAATATATGCTCCCTTTATTTATAAGTACTTTATATCCATGAAGTATGCCGATTGACAACTCCGGGTTCTTCCTCTAAAATACCGCAAGGTAGTGGTTCAAATGTTCTTGAAGAACATGTAGAAGGGATAGGTATGCTCACCGCCGATCTGGTCAGACCGCTCTTGCGCCAGCGGGGAACGGAACTGGGCGTGGAGATGATTGCGCCCCACGATGCACACTGGCAACAAACAGCCTCCGATCTCATCGCGCTTTTTCAGCAGCGTGCCGGTTCCACACAACATGCATGGGAAGATACGGTCAGCACATATGAGGGGGAGCGCACCGACTATATCGTGATACGCGGCCTGGTGAAAGTGCTCTGCGACGCCGCCACGTTCCTGCCACAGGACAGCCCCATTGCGCCCACCCTCTTACGCGAGAAGCTCTTCACGCAAGGTCCGGCCTTTGCCCGACCACAATTGTTTCAGACAAAGACGCGCCAGGAGATCATACAGGAGATTGCAACCGAGCTGGGCGCGACCGTCGAGCAGCTCGAAGCGGCTCTCTTCGCCGATAGGGCGGCGAACTATATTTTGTGCGATGTTGGCCCGGGCTGGACCTCTGAAGACCTTATCATGCGCTACAATCTCGAACTGGCGCGTGGAGTCCTCTACTGGGCCTCCGAAATCATTATCGAGGTCGCCTCCAACTACAAAGACCTATGGCACTTTATCAAGCTATGTAAACTTATGTTCTGGGCCGAGCCAATGGAGGATGGCGGCTATCACATCACTATTGATGGTCCGATCTCGCCGTTCGTCTCCTCAACACTGCGCTATGGCCGCCAGATGGCCGTTTTTCTTCCCGCCCTGCTGCTGTGTGAGCGCTGGCGATTGCTGGCACAGGTGCGACCTCCCCAGGCACAGAGCGCGATGATCTATCGCCTCGACCATACCAGCACGTTGCGCTCACACTTCAAGCATGCAGGCCTGTTCGATAGCCGCCTGGAAGCCGACTTTGCCCACGACTTCGCGCAAAAGATCGGCGAGAAGCGCGGCCACTGGCAACTCAGGCGCGAAAGCGATGTCTTGCTGCTGTCCGATACGGTCATGATCCCGGACTTCGCGCTGGTTGACGAACAGGACGAAAGCCGCAAGATCTTGATCGAGCTGGTCGGCTTCTGGCATCCCCAGTATCTCAGGCGCAAGATCGAAAAAGTCAGAGCCGCCAATTGTTCTCATCTATTGTTGCTTGTCTATAAGAAGCTCAACGTCACGGAAGAGGACTTTCAGGATACGGCGAGCGAGGTGATCTTTTTTCAACAAAAGCCGGTGATGAAAGAGGTCATGGAGGTCGTCGAAAGCATGGCTGAACGCGTCTATGGCCCACGTCCCGCACCACCCCGGAAACCTCCAAAGCGGCGCAAAAAAGATGTGAAGCAGTAGGAAAACATGGCCTGGATTGTGGGGATGAGGAAAAAATGTTATAGTAGCACCAGAAAAAGGCTATAATTTAAGGGTATATTTGCATGTTTTTGACTGTGTATAAAGGGATATATAACTATGACCATTGAACAATCAGAGAGCCAGGAAGCTCTCCACGCCGCCACGAATAACCATCATATCTTGCCGTTCCATGATCGGCATTTTCGCGCTTTAATTGAGCATGGCAGCGACGTAATCCTTTTGTCAGATCAACACGGCAACTACTCTTATGCCAGTCCCTCCATTCAACGCGTCCTGGGCTACACCCCGGAAGAGTTCATTCAGCTCAATGGCTTTTCACTCATTCATCCCGATGACCTCCCCTCGCAGACCGAGGCATTCGAGCGGCTCCTCGCCACACCTGGCCTGAGTGATACCCAACAATTCAGGACTCTTCATAAGGATAGCTCGTGGCGCTGGATTGAATCAACGGGGACAAACCTTTTGCACGAGCCAGAAATTCAGGCTATCGTCACCAACTTTCACAATATCACTGTCCGCAAGCAAATTGAAGAGCGGCAGCACCTGTTAAGCCAGATCAGCAATCTCTTCATCTCTTCCCTGGACCACCAGATTACCCTGCAAGATGTGGCAGATCTGATGGTGCCAACCCTCGCGGACTATTGCCGCATTGCTCTGATCGACTCCGACAATCAGGTCAAAGCGATTGTTGCCAGCCATATTGATCCGCAAAAAATCTCGCTGGTGCAAGATCTCTACGAACAATATAAAGGCCGCGTCAGCGCCACACACGGCATACAGACATTGTTAAAGACTGGTCAGCCCGAATTGCTCTCGGTCGTTACTGAAGAGACGATAACCCCGATTGGACAGGAGAATCCCGCCGCCCTTCCGATCATCCATACACTCGGGCTGCAATCCTATATGGGCGCACCTCTTCTGGTCCGTGGCAAAACCATCGGTGCTATCACCTTCTCTTCCGTGCAGCCCCATCGCCACTATACCGGGAACGATCTCAATTTCGCCATCGAAATCGCACGCCGCCTCGCCCTGGTTCTCGACAATGCCCGGCTCTATCAGGAGGCACAGGAAGAACTGGTCGAGCGCAAAGAGACCGAAGAGCTACTCAAACGTCGCGAGGAAGAGCATTATCGCCTGGCCGCGATCGTTGAGTCGTCCAACGACGCCATCGTGGGCAAAACACTGGAGGGCAAGATTACTAGCTGGAACCATGCCGCCGAGCTGCTCTTTGGTTATAGCGCTGAAGAAGCTATTGGTCAATCGATTATCATGATCATTCCGCCTGAATTGCGCTATGAGGAAGATACGATCATCGGCAATCTGCGGCAGGGCATTCGCATTCAACATTTTGAAACGGTGCGCGTCAGGAAAAATGGAACGCGCGTCAATGTCTCGCTGAGCATCTCACCGGTCAAAGACTCATCAGGCAAGATTATTGGTGCCGCTAAAATTGCCCGCGACATCACCCAACAAAAGGAGATAGAGCAACGGAAAGACGATTTCATCTCGATGGCGAGCCACGAGCTGAAGACGCCCGTCACCTCGATCAAAGGCTTTACCCAATTGCTGGTTCGTCGCTTTCAACGGCTCGGCGATGAAGAATCTTTGCGCTTCCTCTCGCGCATGGATACCCAATTAAACAAGCTCACCAAGCTGATTGGCGATCTGCTGGACCTCTCCAAAATTCAGGCCGGACGCCTGGAGTATCGTGAAGAGCCGTTTGAGCTAGATCAGCTGGTAGAAGAGGTGATCGAAAACGTCCAGGGAACAACCTCAACCCATGCCCTGGTTCTGGATATCTCCGCACCTGAGCAGCATGTGCGCGTTCTCGGCGATCGGGACCGCGTAGGCCAGATCTTTATCAACCTGCTTACCAACGCGATCAAATATTCTCCAAAGGCCGATAGGGTGCTTATACAGGTCACGCAAGAAGGGGATAACGCCGTCGTGCGCGTGCAAGACTTTGGCATAGGTATCGCACCAGATTACCACGAACATATTTTTGACCGCTTCTATCAAATCAATGAGCCGGATGTCAAAACGTATCCAGGGCTTGGTATTGGCCTGTACATCTCCAAAGAGATTGTTGAGCAACATCACGGCCATATCAAGGTGAGCAGCAAGAAGGGCGAGGGAACAACGTTTGCGGTCTTCCTACCTCTCTTTCACGAAGAAGCATAGATAGAGAGCGATTTCAGAGCCGAAGAGGTGAAGGTAGAAAAAGAATGAATAATCAAACAAAGAAAATACTGGTGGTGGACGATGAGCCAGATATATTGCTCTTCCTCCAGGTGATTTTGGAGGAAGAGGGCTATGCAGTATTGACCTCCGACAAGGGCGAATATCTTGAACAACTGCACAACGGCGGATTGCCAGACCTGATCTTACTAGATGTGCTGTTGTCAGGCAAAGACGGACGAGACATCGTAAGGTATCTCAAAAGCCAGAACGAGACACGACATATACCTGTGATTATGTTCTCAGCACATCCAGGGGCAGAGGAAACGGCACGTCAGGCGGGGGCAGAGGATTTTCTACCTAAACCTTTTGATATAGATGAATTATTAACGATGATTACGCACTACGTCTGATCCCTTTTAACTGATAAACGTCTTTCTCGCTCGTTGCCGCCGCTGCGCCTTACCCTCCTCAATCGTCTTGCGTGCGATCACTTCATACAGAATCGCCTCTTTATGCTCAACCTTGCGCAAGACGCGCCCCAACCGCTGCACATACTCACGAGCGCCAGACGTACCACCGAGAACAATAGCCACCTTCGACTCCGGCACATCGACCCCTTCGTTGAGGACACGCGAGGTGGCAATGACGCGATAGAGGCCCGATTGAAAGCCGTCGAGGATCTGTTTGCGCTCAGCTGCCGGGGTTTCATGGGTAATGACGGGAACAAGATAACGTTTGGCAATCTCATAGGCGGCGGCGTTGTGTTCCGTAAAGACCAGTATGCGCTCGGTCACATGCTCCTGCAACAGGTGTTCAAGCAGCGTGAACTTGCCCTCAGCATGCGCCAGGAGACGCTGCATGCGCTGACGAGCCAGTAGCGCTCGTCTCGCCTCTGTATCAAAGGCCGAGAGCCGCATCAGCTCAAGCAACCAGCCCGGCCCATGACGTTGCGGCAGGCGGCGCGTGCGTACAAAACCCATATAGATCGCATGATCGCTGTCATACCGCGCCCGCTCTTCCTCAGTCAGATCGATGCGCACCCGCTGAGTACGATAACGCGCCAGTTGCAGGCCAACCAGATCCTCCATCCGCTTTGTATACACAATCGGGCCGATCAACTCATCGATATGCCAGCGACCGTTGCCCTGTTCGTGCTCCTGGGGATAGGTTGCCGTCAGGCCCAACCGCAAAGGGGCAGGCGACATCAGCGCCGTCTCACCCCAACTGGGGGCCGGCAAATGATGCACCTCATCAAAGATCAGCAGCTTGAACATGTTGCCGTAATCGGATATCAGATCGCCCGCCGAATGATAGGTCGTCACGGTCAGCGGCAAAACCTTTTTCTCGCCGCCATAATAGACGCCAACTTCGGTCCCAAAGGCATGCACGAGCCGGGCATACCATTGATGCAACAGATCGATAGTTGGCGCGACCACCACCGTCGAGCGGTTCACGCGGTGGATCGCCTGAATCGCCAGAAACGTTTTGCCCGCGCCGGTTGGCAAAATGATGCTGCCACACTGCCCCGCCTGATCCCACGCCGCCAACGCCTCTACCTGATAATCGTGTGGCTCCCGCACATCGTGCAAGGTGAAGTTGAGCGGCTTCCAGCGTGGAACTGTGTTTTGTATCGCCAACTGCCGTACGATCGGCACCAATGCGCGATAGTGATAGCCCTCACAACGCCAGCGCCCCTTGATCCATTGAAATGGGGCCGCCAACTGCTCATCTTCGGAAACGTCTTGCAAAACAAGCGTTCCGCCTTGAAAGAAGATTGCTCTGCTCATAACACGCATCATAGCAGGCTTCTTGCCCGCTGGCAATGTAGTTCGTAGTTGCGGGCCAGTTTAGCGCGTGTTGGGAAAAACGCGCGAAAAAAGCGCGGCCAACGACATACAAGAGTAAAAACAGGTCGGGGGACG
>JAICIM010000451.1 GCA_025928885.1 Ktedonobacteraceae bacterium
CTTGCGGCCATAATGGCGACTGACTTTGGCGCGGTTGCCACAATTTTGCATGTTGCACCAGCGACGGCTATGGTTTTTGCTGGTGTCGAGGAACAACCAGCTACAATCTTCGGAGGCGCATTGCCTCATGAGATGCAGGTCCTCTGAGGTGAGCAGGTCTGCCGCCGAACGTAGCACCGGCCACAAGATCCAATTGAGGGCCGTCTCTTTTTCCGCCCAATCCCAACGATAATGCTCATTGCCACCGACAAGGCGCGTCTTGCCCATCGCTTCGGACAGGACAGCATTAAACTGGTGCAGGTCTTCTTCGTCTGGATCAATCTCATCAACATACGCCTGGAAGATGCGAAAGAGCACCTCTCGCCAGGTCACTGCTCTTTTACGCACGATCTCTGCCTCTTCGGGACGCCTCTGCGCTGCGGCCAATAAATGGCTCGCTTCGGCCTCGGTTGTAATTCCCGTTTGGCGACTCCAGGCCACCAGATCGCGATAGTCGGTCAGCAATTCATCCTTGTTCTCACGAAAGCGATCGTCAACGGTGTTCGTAAAATCCAGGCAGAGCCGATTGCCCCGCAAACTGAAGGTATGTACAGTTTCTTCCATTGCTCTCTTCTCCCTCCTCCTCCGATTACTCTATCACACACAATGCTAACCATCAAAACACACTTGACAGGTTATATATTCCATGCTATACTCTAACCATCAAATTGATTTTAGCTGGTTAGGTGCCAGTTGTCAAGGAGAATTCTGCAATAAGGTGAGCGGAATGAATATCCGCCTTTTGCTAAGAGGAGCATCATTCCTCATGGCATGTGAAGTAGCAATGTCATCCTGACTATAGGACGACATCTAATGATGATTTTTAATGCGATCAGTAGTGTAAGCAATGGATATGTATAGAGAGTGGGGCGCATTGCATGTTTCACAACTACGATTACTACACGATACAGATGCACGCTATACGGCAGGCGACGTTATCGCAAGAGGCGGAGCAAGAGCGGCTCGTCCAGGCAACTCTGCGCGATACGCCACCGTTTTATCACCACTGGGCCTACCTGCTGGGTCAGGGGATGGAACAATTGGGCAAACAATTGATCCGCTTTGGTGAAGCAGGGCAGACCAGCACAGGGGCCAGAGCTACACAACGCATGCCGCTGCAATAGCTTGAATAGTGAAAGATGGCACCTTGATTGCCAGAAAGGAAACCCATATGGAACTGCTATTCATCTTACTCCTGGTTTTCATCGCCGTGAGCCTCGCCGCAAACCGCTGGGGACACGACAGCCGCGATGGTATCGACAGCCTGGAGTGGGTACGTCGAGAGCATTACTAGGATTATGAGTAGAGAAGACATTGTATGAACATCGCTATAAAACAAGAAGGGACCCCTGCATAGAGAGGTCCCTCTTTCTTTGTCCTGTTATGATACAACCGCCAGGTCTGCCGGACCAGCGCCGATATCCAGCGTCCACTTCTGCGAACCATCTCTGGCATCTAACGCATAGAGCGTCCCTTTATCGAAGCCTGCAGCCTCGTACACCACACTATCTTGCTCATAGGGTATCGTCGTCAACCCCTTCTCAATCTGGTGTTGCCATTTCTGCTGACCAGTTTTCAGATCAACGGCCAGGACACTCTCTTTCAGATCGATACCAGCATAAGCAGACGCATAGACGACCCCATTGCTGATCGAAGGAGGGTCTTGCACGGCGTTAGTTGCCACCTTCCAGACCTGCCGACCATTTGTAGCATCAAAGGCATAGAGCGCCCCCTCAAATGGCCCGGTCTTTGGAATCGTTGAGCCAACATACATGACTCCGTTCACCACTGTTGGAACGGAAGCTTCACCCGCAAACCCAGAGGACTGCCAGAGCAGTTTCCCATTCTCAGCACTGAAGGCTGCAACTTTGCTCTGCCCGACTCCTACTTCACTCGCGTTTACAATCGCTGTATACAGCACACCATTAAAGATATATGGCTTCTTAATCACCAGCGACTGTGCTTGCCCTGTTGGCTGTGTACCTTTCCATTCCCAAAGCTGCTTCTTGCTCCTGGCATCCACTGCATACAGCCCCTTCTCGGTGGGGAGGTAGAGAATGTTCTTCGTCGCCGTCATAGCAAATGGGTAGCCATTCTCAGGAACAGGATAGGTTGACCCCTGCTGACCGTCCTTTGCGGAGAAAGAATAAATGGTGTAATCTACATTGTTGCTTTTACGCGATTGAACGGTCTGCGCCTCAACATAGATCATGCCATCGTCGAGAGCCATATACATGGGAGCAACAAAAGGCTGATCAGTCAACGGCTGCGACCAGCGCTCTTTGCCGGTGTCGGCCTTCAGCGCAACCAGAGCAGATGGATTTTTGCCGCCCGGACCAGCTACCAGCGCATAGACCGTATCTCCCTCAACAATAATTTGCGCGATGGAAACGACGTTCTTCTTTTTATCGTATGACGCCGGGAGAAATGGTATCTCATAGCGCCAGATCATCTTACCTGTCTTCGCGTCAACCCGTTGCACATTGTTCGCAGTCTGCACATAGATACCCGAATAACTTACCGGGGCCGCTACTTGCTGCTGCTTGACCCCGTTGGGCGATCCCAGGTCAGACCCGGTATTGTGATAATGTTGCAGCGTAATGATCCAGGTCATACTGCCCACCAGAAGCGCCGTTAAAATGACCGCTGCTACAATACCCCACATCCCTGAACGTCGTATATATATCTGTTTCCTCACAAGAGGAGAGAGAGTCTCGTTTCTCACATCACGATGCCTTTCATCTGAAACATTTCTTTCCCACGTCTCCCGTTCCTGGGGAGCGAATGAGGCATCATTGCTAGCAATGCGGCCTACCAGACGTTGCCAGACGCGCTCTCGTGTGCCTGCATTGGCTGCTTCGTACAACACTTGCAGATCACCGACAAGCTGTTCATCTGTCGCTGGCGACCTTTTTCTTTGGCGGCGCGACCATAATAGCTCTTCTATCTGTTCGTCCACAATCAGTGGCGGAAATTGTGCCGGGTTCTGTTCGTGATTATTCATGAGATGCTTCCCCCCTTCTATCATAGATGCCACGCAAGAGGCTGAGCGTACGCGAGAGCAGGGTGCGCACAGCTCCTTCGCTGCGATTCATGCGTCTGGCAATTTCGGCACAGCGCAGGCCATCACCAAAGCGCAGTTGCAAAACCTCCTGTTGCGGACCGGGCAGTTCCGCGACCCGCAATTTCAACAGCTTGACTTCTTCATGACGCAGCACGACCCGTTCAGGCCCCAGCTCGTCATCATCAAACAGCTGTTCGGCCACATCTTCCAGGTGTGCGACCGGACGACGAGCTGAGTGACGATGATGATCGATGGCCTTATTATAGGCAACGCGCCGCAACCAGCCTATTTGCTGCCTTTCGGCCAGCGCAGCCAGAATATCACTTTCCAGAGCGGCTAAAAATACCTCTACCAGAACATCCTCAGCATCTTCCAATGATGGCAGCATCGGACGTATATATACAAGCAGCGAGAGCCAGTATTTTTCGTAGAGGTCCGCAATAGCTGTGGAATCCGGTTTTGTCTTACCAGATAATCCATCTTGAGACGATTCACTTCTATACGGTCGCATTCCGTTCCTCTGCAATTGCATGTTTTCGAGATCTCAATCTCTAATCGTGCTAGAGGTAAAAATGTTACGCGCAGGACAAAGGGGCTAGAGCAGAAAAATCAGGGGATCACTCGGTGCGCTCGGCGTTCTCGATGAGATCCTGGGCGAGGCGGCGCATTGCCTCGCGCAATTCGGGAGGGTGGCGAATCACGAGGGGGCAGCGCAGACCACCGAGGATATAGGCAGCCCAATCCAGTTTATCGACGTAGCAGCGGAAACTGACGCCCTCTGCTTCCTGCTCCAACAGCGCCATTGCCGGTGGCACCCGCTGTTGAGCCACCTCCAGCGTCGTTTTAAGCAGCACATCAACAAACCACGAGGCGGGGGTGCGCGGAATGGAGCGCAGGACGTGTTCCAGGCAATCGAAACCGGCGGGGCGTTGAAATGTTTCGCCACCTAACTCAACGTCCTGAATGCGATCCAACCGAAACGTCCGCAGCTCTGAGCGCAGATGGCAGTAGCCAACCGTGTACCAGAAGCCGGAATGGTAGACCAGTCCGTAGGGATCGAAGGCGCGTTCGGTAACATCGCCATTATAGGAACGATAAAATACCTCAACGGTACGCTCCTGGCTGGCAGCGGTCGAGAGTACACCGATGATCTCGCTGCGTGGGGGCGTGCTGGAGGGCGTCATATCAAAGATCAGCGTCTCCAGCACCGCCTGAACCCGTTCGCGTAAGGCATTGGGCAGCACCCGCTCGACCTTCGCCAGCGCCCCCTCGACAGCCGGAGCTGCACCGCTCAACCCGATCTTACGGGCGGCGAGCAGACCAAGCGAGAGCGCCAGCGCTTCATCGTCGGTAAACATCAGCGGGGGAAGCTTAAAGCCTGGACGCAGGCGATAGGAACCATAACGCCCCCGCTCGGCCTCGACCGGAATGCCCAGGTCTTGCAACATGGTGATATAACGGCGCACGGTACGCGTATCAACTTCCAGACGCTCAGCCAGCTCTGGTCCGCTGATCTTCGCACGCGATTGCAACAGTTCCAGCACGGTCAATACGCGCGTCGTTGGAAAATACATACTGGTTCTTCCTTCACGATATCACCACTCAGGTTTATACCTCGCACCGCATTATAGCACGGACTATCGCCTCGCCTCGCTCCTATCGCCGCCCTCATCAAAATAAAATAGGACAATGATGAACATCAGCAAGGCGGCAACCATAAATACAACGCCAGCAATCCAGGAAACGTGCCAGAAGGTTGCCACGGCCCCGATCAGCGCACCGCAAATACCAAGAAAGAAACAATAGGCCGAGACATCGACCCATTTCGACACAAAATAATAGCCATTGCTCAACTCGATCTGAATGATGAGCAAGCAACCGCACAGCACCGGGATGGCGAACGCAAAGGCGAGAATCGCTACGAACGCCGGCAAATCAACTTTCGCCAATGTTAGAAGGGCGTGCAATACAATCACGCTGAGTACAATCAGACCCGTACAGATAAAGATACCCCTGCGCTCTTTTGCCACCTCTTTCTCTGCGAGTATGACTCTTTTTCTCATAAAAGCTCCGATCCTCTCTTAGCAGGCAAGCGTCTCTTTTCATTGATCGTCCATGTCAGACGTTTTGCACCTCCCATTATAACCGCAATCATCGGACAGGAAAAGAATAGTGGCGAGAACGCTACATGCTTCTCTTAGCAGTAGCCAATGTTGCTTCTGACTTCTCTATTCTGATCGTGGCAGGCCAATCAGGTCGTAGAATAACCGCAATATATGCTACACTCAAGAGAAAAGGACGACGGAAGGAAAGGTACAACTATCATGGCAGAACACATTGCAAAAGAGCAATTGCTGGATAAAATGCAGAGCGGCTATGCAGCGTTCAATGCGCTCCTCTCCTCGCTCAGCGAGGCTCAATTGACCACGCCTGGAGTGAACGGCGATTGGACGATCAAGGACAATATCGCGCATCTGAGTGGCTGGCAGCGGAGACAGATGGCACGCAACGAAGCGGTCATTCAGGGCATTGAAATACCCGATCCAACGCCGGGAATGAGCGTGGATGAGATCAACGAAATGCTCTATAAGCAAAGCAAAGATCGCTCCCTCCCCGATGTGCTGAACGAATTTCACGAGACCGCACGCCGCGTGCGAGAGGACATTGAGCGTATGAGTGATGAGCAACTGAACACGCCTATCCCCTGGCTCAACAATCATACACTTGCCGAATATGTCGAGGGCAATAGCTACGGACATTACGAAGAACACACAGAGATTA
>JAICIM010000726.1 GCA_025928885.1 Ktedonobacteraceae bacterium
ATCGAAAAGGGATTGAAGAAGGTGCCGGGCGTGCTTGATGCCCAGGTTAATCTGGCGACCGAGCGAGCTACTGTTACGTATCAACCTGAAGAAACAGGGTTACAGCAGATGGTACAGAAGGTCGATGCGGTGGGATACAAGGCCACGCCGCTCGATCAGCCTGGGAGACTTGAAACCCCCGCTTCATCTCCGGTCACAGCCAGAGAGACGAGCAGTATACAGTCGCAGCCACGAACGGCGTTTATTGCGGAGGCGGCCCGGCAAGAAGAGGAGCGCAGCCAGCGCAAACGAGCGGAACTGACGCGTAAACGCAATATCCTGATCCTGGGCATTGTCCTCTCGCTGCCCATCGTTGTTTTGACGATGTTCTTGATGGATCGCTTTCCGGGACAGAACTATCTGCTGTTCGCGCTCACGACACCAGTCTGGGCAATTGTCGGCTGGGAGTTTCATCGCAATGCGCTCAAGACGCTGCGGCATGCCAGCGCGAATATGGATACGCTCGTCTCGGTTGGCTCGACCGCTGCCTACTTGATGAGCGGCGTTGGCACCTTCTTCCCGCAGCTTGTGGGTAGTGGGACCATCTTCTATGACACGGCGGCCCTGATTATCACGCTGATCTATCTAGGCAAATACCTGGAGGCGCGTGCGAAGGGGCAGGCCAACGATGCGATCAGGAAGTTGATCGGCTTGCAGGCTCGCACCGCTCAGGTTGTGCGCGGTGGGCAGGAGATCGAGGTTTCCATCGAAGAGGTGCAGGTTGGTGAAGAGTTGGTGGTGCGTCCCGGCGAAAAGTTGCCTGTCGATGGCGTTGTGATTGGCGGTCATTCGGCGGTTGACGAAGCGATGATCACCGGCGAGAGCATTCCCGTTGAAAAAGGCGAGGGCGATGCGTTGATTGGTGCGACAATCAATCAGCGCGGCCTGCTGCGAATGCGGGCCACGAAGGTTGGCAGCGATACGGTGCTGGCGAACATTATTCGCATGGTTGAGCAGGCGCAGGGGTCCAAAGCGCCGATTCAAAGGCTGGCCGATACAATCTCAGGCATCTTTGTTCCTGCCGTGTTGGGCATTGCCGCGTTGACCTTCGTTGGCTGGGCGATTGTCGGCAGCATCATCGGTATTCCAACGCTGGGTGCGGCGTCGGGAATGGCTGGCATGGGCGCGAACATCCCGTCGCCCTGGGTGGTTGCCATTATTGCTGCGATTACCGTGCTGGTCGTTGCCTGCCCCTGTGCGCTTGGATTGGCGACGCCGACCGCGATCATGGTTGGAACGGGCAAGGGAGCCGAGCAAGGCATTTTGATTAAAGGTGGCGAGAGCCTGGAACGCATTCAGGCTGTGCGGGCCGTCCTGCTGGATAAGACCGGGACCATCACAAAGGGCAGGCCAGAACTGACCGACGTACTGGTGCTGGATGGCGCAAACGAGCAGGAGGTCTTACAGTTGGCAGCCGAAGCGGAGCAGGGGTCTGAACATCCATTGGCCGCCGCTATCGTCGAGGGGGCAAAAGCGCGTGGGATCGCCCTGGGAGGTCATCCTGAGCAGTTTATAGCCCTGGTTGGACGCGGCGTTGAGGCAACGGTTCAACAGCATCACGTGCTTGTCGGCACCCGCGTCTTGTTACAAGAACGTGAAATTTCATATAGTAATTTAGAAAAACAATTGCAAGATCTGGAGGAGCAGGGGAAGACGGCGATGCTGGTGGCGCTCGATGGCCGGGCGGTGGGCGTGATTGCGGTGACGGATACCGTCAAGGTTGGTTCGGCGGAGGCGATCAAGCAGTTGCATGAGCAGGGCCTGACGGTGTGGATGATTACCGGGGACAATCGACGCACGGCAGAGGCAATCGCGGCCCAGGTGGGCATTCCAGCCGAGCATGTGCTTGCGGAAGTGTTGCCGGAGCAGAAAGCCGATCAGGTCCGGCATCTTCAGGAGCAGGGATTGGTGGTGGCCTTTGCTGGCGATGGGATCAACGATGCGCCAGCGCTGGTGCAGGCCGACGCGGGCATCGCAATGGGAACAGGCACGGATATTGCGATGGAGGCTGGAGATATCACGCTCGTCAAGGGCAACTTGAGAAGCGTCGCAACCGCTCTGGCGCTGTCGCGGGCAACCTTACGTACGATCAAGCAGAACCTTTTCTGGGCCTTTGCCTATAACGTTCTGCTCATTCCGCTGGCGATCCTATCGCCCATGATCCCATTTTTGAAGGAGCAGGCCCCCATCTTCGCAGCGGCGGCGATGGCGCTCTCATCGGTTACGGTGGTCAGCAACTCGCTGCGGTTGCGCCGGTTTCACTAGGTTATTATCCAGAAAAAGGAAGCGTGCAGATGCAAGCCAATAAACAAGATGTGCTCAAGCGACTCAATTATATCGAGGGACACCTGGGCGGAATTCGCAAAATGGTTGAAGAGGACAAGTATTGTGTTGATATCCTGCGCCAGACCTATGCAGTGCGCAAGGCCATAGAGAAGCTAGAGTCGATTGTGCTTGAGGGCCATCTGCATGGGTGCGTGCCGGAGGGGATCGCCTCTGGAAACGGAGACGCGATCATCGAAGAACTTGTTCAACTCTACAATCTGGCGGGTAATCGCTAAGCACAATATCAAAGGAGTTTTAGCATGGCAACGATACAAGAAGCAACACTGTCTGTCCCGGATGTCAGTTGTGGACATTGCGTACAGACCATCAACAGCACCTTGAGCGTTCTGGTAGGAGTGGAGACCGTCTCCACCGATATTGCCACAAAAAGCGTCCAGGTGCGCTATGATGCGAATCAGGTCTCGATGGAGCAGATCGAGGCGGCCCTTGACGACGTAGGCTACACGGTCTCGAAAGAGCCGCGACCAATGCCGCGCCGTTCAGGCAAGCCACTACGATTGGCTTAGCAGCTCTCGCACAAGTTGATATATGAATTCACCTCCATTTCGTAGCCGCGCGACTTTATCGCGCCTCTTGCCCAATTGAGGAGAGTTATCAGAG
>JAICIM010000223.1 GCA_025928885.1 Ktedonobacteraceae bacterium
ACTGTTGCACAACGCCTTCAGCACTCAGAAGACAAAAGGCGGGATCATAGATCCGGGACTATAGTCGTCGAGAAAGTCTGTCTGGTCAAAAGCTTCATTAGTAGAGATAGGGGAAGCATACCCCAAAAACCATGCCCGCGAGACGCGGGCACGGCTATTATGAGGCTTCGGCGAAGTTTAAACCTCAGGTTGTATCGAGACTGGGAGCAGGACAACTGAACAGGCATGTCCACGAAATCACTGTGTAAGATCCGGTAGTGGCACAAATCGGCAGGATATGATAGGCTCTCTGAAGATAAAACAGTTCAAAAAAGAGGAGTCTTCATGGTGACGATCACCCTTCACTGTCCCCACTGTGAGAGCGATGCTCTCATACGCAATGGTCATGCGCCTAATGGGAAACAACTCTATCGCTGCCACGCTTGTGGTCGTCAAAGTCGCGAGAACCCGACTCCCCATGCCTACCCAGAATCTCGGCGTGAGGAGATTCTGCATGCCTACCAAGAACGAAGCAGTCTACGTGGCCTCACGCGCACGTTTGGCGTTTCTCGCACCACGGTGTCGAGTTGGATCAAAAAGAAGTAGCTCAGTTTCCCCCTTTCCATACCACCTTGCTGGCCCCCGATCCCGAAGATGCCACTTCCACGACACTGGAATTGGACGAAATCTGGTCGTTTGTGTTCAAAAAAGCACACGCCACCTGGGTGTGGATTGCTTTGTGTCGCAAGACACGACAGGTGGTCGCCTCTGTCCTGGGTGATCGGAGTAAGAGGACGTGCCAGCGGTTGTGGGAGAACATTCCGTCAGTCTATCGCCAGGGACATTGCTTTACCGACTTCTGGGCAGCATATGCGGCGGTGATCCCGAGCAACCAGCACACGGCCGTAGGCAAAGAGACCGGAGAAACGGCTCATGTCGAGCGCTGGAATAACACGCTGCGGCAGCGTCTGGCTCGTTTCGTCCGCATGACGTTGTCATTTTCCAAGTCTGTGGAAATGCATGAAGCATGCCTGCTGTTCTTTCTCTATCGTTACAATCTTGCTCGTGCTATCCTTCTCAAATGAACCACTACCCACTTCCATTATACGGTATCATAGCTATGTCAGCAACTGACATAGCTGTTTCGCCTTACCAAGAGGGATCTAAAGTTCGCTTTTGCGAGAATTGATGTTTAGACAAAGCTAGGAAAAAAGGCAGCCTTTGATTGCCAAAGACCGCCTTTGCGTGTAAAGTGCTTTGCAATCCAAACAAAACCAGCAAAGGACATGTACACAGTGAACTGTACCAGATTGAAGCGCTTTCGTCATCAGATCTACCAGAGTTTTGAACGAGGAGCTGATGCCATGTTTAGTCTGTGCGATGCGTTGTTGTGCGAGACAACCGCGCAAAGTTTGCCAGAATTGTCGCAATCGCCTTTTTTTGAACGCCAGTGGTCGAGCCTCTATCAAGCCCTGGACAACGGAAAGATCAATGAGGAGCATTTGCGGCAAGCCTGGGTCGAAGCGCTCTTGGAGGACACTGTTTCGGATGAGCCGATCTGGATCAGCGTGGATAGCAGCAGTATTGCTCGGCCCCAAGCCAAAACGAGCGCTGATCGAGGGATCATTCATGTTGCCAATGTGCCACGTGGCTGCAAACCCATCAGCGTGGGGTGGCAGTTCTCGACCGTGATGGTGCTGCCAGAAGAGCCAAGCAGTTGGGTCGGCATTTTGGATTAACGGCGCATTCCCACTTCGCAAACCGCGATTGAAGTGGCAATCAGCCAATTGCGTGCGGTGATCCCTTTGCTCAAGCGACCAGTGTTCATCCTGACAGACCGAAGGTCAGCGACGGCTGAGTTTTTGCAAGCGTGTCAGCAGTTGGGATGTCAGGTGCTCATCCGGCGCGTATCGCAATCGCAAGCTCTATCGTGCGCCAGTGCGCACAAGCGCCAAAGGGCGTCCTCCTTTGGATGGTCCCCTGTTTCAAGGGAGTCGCCAAGAGACACAGGGTGAGGCCGAAGCCGCATGGGAAAGTCAGGATGAAGGAGGCAAAACGATCAAGGTCACGCGCTGGAGTGGGCTGCATCTTCGACAAGCACGTCAGCTTTCTCTCGCCGTTTTTCGCGTCGAGCGTGAGGGAGCCAAAGGCAGCAAGCGCGATCCCAAGATCAGTTGGTTTGTCTCCTTCAATGCAGCGATCCCCCTTGAGCACGTGGCTTCGCACTACAAACGGCGTTTTTCGCACGAACATGGCTATCGCTTTTTGAAGCAGGATTTGCTCTGGACTGGGGTCCATGTGCGCACTCCAGAACAATTTGAGCGCTGGAGTGTCCTGGTGGCCGTTGCCTTCAACCAATTGGTGCTGGCACGTGAGCTTGGACAAGCCAGCTATCGACCCTGGGAACCAACTGCGCGTCCTGCCACGACAAGTTCGTCGCGTGATGGGGTCGATTTTGAGGCAGATTGGCACCCCAGCCCATCCGTGCCAACCACGCGGAAAATCGCCTGGCCGCGCCATCGGATTCCGTCCCCAACCGGCCAAGCGCTATGCGGTGGTCATCAAACACCTAAAAAAGGTGGCTGCTGCAAGCGGTTAAGCACACATGCTGCTTCAATTCGATCTCGTTTCTTGATATTTGAACTTTTTTGACAAGTTCAAATACTCTCGGTTTGTCTAAACATCAAAATATAGTAAGATACTAAGGCGTGCTACTAAGGCACGCTACTAAGGGGTAACAGTCTGCATAGTAACGAACCCATTCATTTCCAATGGAGGTATGAAGCATGTCGATTACAACTCCGCACGGCTCTCCTCAATTTCCGGGAACCGCTGGCAACATCCAGGCATCAACGCAGGAGGCAATGGACAATGCAGTACAGGCATTGCAAGCCAATAAACAGAACTGGGTGACACGTTCAATACAGAACCGTATCTCCATCATTGATACCATCATCAACAACTTTGCCACTATCGCGCCGCAGTGGGTAGCCAGCTCATGTCAGGCCAAAGGTATTGCCGAAGACTCTCCTCTGGCTGGCGAAGAGTGGATGATTGGCACATGGCCGATACTCAAATATTTACGCCAACTACGACAATCACTGCTTGATATTGAAACATATGGCCGCCCGCACATACCTGGCCCCGTTACTACACAACCCAATGGTCAGGTCGCCGCCCAGATATTTCCTCAAACCCTCTACGACCGCCTGTTCTTTCGTGGTGTGACCGCCGAAATCTGGATGGAACCCGGCGTCAGTGCAGAAACGCTCCCTCAAACGCAGGCGCTTATCTATCAAGACAAAAACCATCCAGGCAAAGTCGCTTTAGTACTGGGTGCCGGCAACGTCTCCAGCATTGCCCCAACAGATCTCCTCTATAAGCTTTTCGTGGAAGATCAGGTGGTACTCCTGAAAATGAACCCCGTTAACGCTTATCTTGGCCCCTTGATCGAAGAGAGCTTCCAACCCCTGATAGAGCAACACTTTTTGCAGGTCATCTACGGCGGCGTCCAGGAGGGTGCGTATCTCTGCAATCACCCCGACATCGAAGTAATCCACATTACAGGCTCAGACAAAACCTTCGATGCCATCGTTTTTGGCACTGGTCAGGAAGGAGCCACCCGTAAAGCTGAGGGTAGACCACTTCTGACAAAACCTATTACTGGAGAACTGGGCAATGTCAGCCCCATTATTATCGTCCCTGGCCCCTGGAAACCGGGCGAAATTGCCTACCATGCCGAACAGGTCGTCTCTACACTCACAACCAACGCTGGTTTCAACTGCAATGCCTCACGAGTGATCATCCAGCATGCTAATTGGGATCAACGTGGGCAATTCCTTCAACAGATACGCACATTTATGAGCAACACCCCGACGCGCAATGCCTATTATCCAGGGGCCAGAGAGCGCCAGCAAAGCTTCTTACAGGCCCATCCAGAAGCCGAGCAACTTGGCACGCCCAATGCGCAACAACTGCCCTGGACCCTGATCGCTGGCGTTGATCCCACCAATACTGACGAGATTTGCTTTACCACTGAGGCGTTCTGTGGGCTTTTCGCCGAAACAAGCCTGGAGGCCGCCAGCGTCGCAGAGTATATCGACCAGGCCGTGACGTTCGCCAATGAGCACCTCTGGGGTACGCTCAATGTCACGCTCATCGTTCATCCCGAATCGCTGAAAGTTCCAGCCATAGCCATCGCCGTTGAACGAGCTATTACCAACCTGCGCTACGGCACCATCGGCCTGAACTACTGGGCAGGCGGCAGCTTTGCCATCGGTGTGACCACCTGGGGCGCTTTCCCCGGTCACACGCTCCAGAACATTCAATCCGGCAACGGCGTCGTCCATAACGCTTTAATGTTTTCACAACCACAAAAATGTGTGCTACGAGCGCCCT
Organism: Ktedonobacteraceae bacterium; assembly: GCA_025928885.1. Lineage (GTDB taxonomy): Bacteria > Chloroflexota > Ktedonobacteria > Ktedonobacterales > Ktedonobacteraceae > JAICIM01. The sequence continues at coordinate 4,378 of JAICIM010000223.1, forward strand.
TCACAACAACACCCACTCCTCCCTGGTTTGTCACTCATAGCGCTGCAATGAGCGAGCTTTTCCCCAGACTGACCAGCTTTGAAGCCGCCCCCTCAATCTGGAAGGTACCGGGCATCATCGGAGCAGCCCTGACAAACAAAAAGAATTGACCAACAGAAACGTATGGCTGCGCTTACTCCATTTTTACACAAGCGCAGCCACAACCTGAATCTGCCAGAAACCCTGTAAAGCTGTCCTTTCTCCTTTGACACGATAGACTCTTCATAACAGAGCCATTGCCTACATCTACACCCCTAAAATCAAAAGTACTATATTTAATATGCAGAGTAATAATAGTATGCTAAAATCCCCTCATGCACACACCTCGAATAGCTGATCTGGAAGCATTGATGGAAGTGGAGAACACCTATGAATAAGCAACAGTATGATTCGATTTTCAGCGACCCCATCTTCAGCAACTCAATTTTAGAATACGTCCTGAGCATTGACCCGGAAGATGTCTCTGACTCACCTATCTATCTCAACATCTTAGGCTATGCCCTATGTACACGCTTCACCCAGAAACAAGATCCAGCCGACCTGGAACAGGCTGTACAAACGTTAGAACATGCAATGCAACTCTCATCAGTTGCTTCACCGGAGTGGTTGCAAACCATCCATAACCTGGGCAACGTGTTACGCGTCCGTTACGAATATACTGACGATATGAACGATCTCGATCGAGCAGTTCACCTATTTGGACAATTGACCGAACATACACCTATAGATGCCCCGGAGACAACGGACTATCTCTATAACCTCTGCACCTGCCTGCTCATACGTTTTACCAAAACACATAACATTGCCGATCTAGATCGTGCCATCTGCTCATGGAAAGAGATGCTGGCCCGCACCCCTATAGATTCTCCTCTCAGGCTCATGTATCTGGGCAACCTTCATAACGGCCTGGTTACCCGCCACTCTCTCACCAACGATCTCAACGATCTGGCCGAAGCCATCAAAATGGGGCAGACATTCCTTGACGAGATCCCTCCCGATGACCCGGACCGCGTTGGCTTTCTGGAAACGTTGAGCAAAAGCATGATCAAATACTACCATCAGACCGACTCAGTGGCCGATTTAAACACCTCCATCCGTACCTGGAAACGACTGGTCAAATCAACACCGCTTGACGCCAATTACCTTCCCATACTCATCAATTTCCTCGTTCATGGCTTATTGACTCGCGGCAACAGAACGCACAACGATGCCGATGTACAGGAAGCGATAAAGCAGCAAGAATATGCGTTGACATTGTGCAAACCTGGCTCGTTCTACCAGATGCAATGCCTGCACAATCTAGGCAGTACCCTGAAGATGCGCTACCACGACACACATGATATACGCGACCTCAATCGCTCCATCGAACTGCTGGAACAGGCCGTTGCACTCCTTACCCCATCCTCACAACATGTCAGAGCAGATTATCTATCAAATCTCGCCAACGCATTCTACTTGCGTTTTGAACAAACAGAAAACATAGCGGACCTGGATCGCGCAAAGGAGTTGAAAACCCTTGCTTCTTCGCCCCAATGATCATCGTCTTTGTGTCCAAAGATAAATTGAAACATGCGTACTCACATCTTCTTCTCTCCTGTACATTACAACTAAGGTCGCTAGTTACAAAAGTCACCAGCACACCTACTTCTACTTTTTCCTATTTCCTCTCCCCAAAAGCAGAAGGGGGGAATATCTACAAGTGAATACCGATCATTGTTAATGGGAATGATCAAAGAGAGAAAAGGCCGAGGGAATACACATGAATAAAGATGCAAATGATCAATGCCTCCATCTAAGCCGAAGAACCATGCTCCTCAGTAGTGTAGGATTGGCCGGAATGGGAGCCGTCGCTTCGCTGGGGATCGATTCCTCTATACCGATCACCCATGCTGCTAGCGCGAGCGGTACTTCAACGAGTCTACCAGTGAAACAAATCGAGCAAATCATGGAGACCAATAATGCCACCGTGATGAATGGCGTGTTGAGCATCGAATTGGATCGCAACGACTTACCACACGTCATCGGGCCTCATGGCATTCCGTTTAAACCAGCCTGGGAACTCAACGGACAATTTTATTTTCAACCACTGGGTAATGGGCAGGCGCTCCTGAACGGCGACTTTCCTGTGCTGCCCGAGGAGGCCAATCGTTTCATTGACAAACTCTTTGCAGGAGGTCTCGTTTTTCAAGCATTTCATCAGCATTTCTTCGAGTTGAAGCCAATGGTCTTCTTTATCCACTTCAGAGGCGTCGGCGACCCGCTTCAGCTTGCCAAAGCCAGCATTGCAGCGATCAAGACGACGGGTACCCCGCTTCCCCAGCACGTCCCTGCGCATTTGACGACTCCATTACCCACAGACGAACTAGCACACATCCTGGGTGGAACGGCAGAAGTCGGCGAAGAGGGGATCGTCACGGTAAGCATTCCCCGTGCCAATACTATCGTGTTGGCTGGCGTCCCACTCAAACCAGAAACGGGTGTCTCTGTCACAGTGGCCTTTGAACCCCTTGATAGCAGTGGGAAGTGCGCCGCCGTTGCCCCTGACTACGCTCTCGTCGCCTCTGAGGTAAATCCTGCTCTCATAAAGAGCCGCAGCCTGGGCTGGGAGATTCATTGTCTCTATAATCAGGAAACCAACGAATCACCGCAACTCTACTTCTCTCACAACCTGAAGGTTGGTGATCCTATTGCATTAGCCAGGGAGATCTCCCAGGTGCTTGAGAGAATCAACGTGAAACGATCCTAAGAGAGAGCATGCTTCTCCTCTGCTGCACACACGAAGAACACACCGTCTGCTCGATCTCTCTCCCTACGGGGATGGTAGTGTAGAGGTAAAGTGTTTGCTGCAAACAGCACACCAATGCTGAGTGTCCATCTCCTCGCCCAAAGCGTTATAAGGAAAGATGCTGTTAAGGATCTATCAGCATCTTTCCCATTTTCTGTTCTCTGATGGCTCCTCCGAGCACCACACAGCGCTTCAAGATATGGTCACTGCTCGTACATTGGTGAGGTGAAACATCCTGTTCTTTATTAGCAATATTGCAATGTCGGCGGCGGGTTGTTTGTGCCAGGGTCCAGTTCATCGGCGAGATTATCAATGCTTGGGATCGTATCTCTTCCCCCAAGTGACCCAACTCCAAGCCTGAAAATATGCTCGGCAAACTGGAGAACGCTAGAGAATTCCAAGCGCACATGGCTGATATGGGGATGACCTATATTATCTGTTGCCTTAGCAAACGGGGAAATGATGAGGAACGGCACACGAAACCCTTCCCCAAGTTTATCGACCGTGGGTGGTCGAACATGATCATACAAGCCACCAAAATCATCCCATGCGACGACAATAAGTGTCTGCGACCATTGGGTAGGATTGCTTGTTATGGCTTTGATTCTATCCATTGTCCAGTTCTGGCCCTCACAGGAACCATTCCCACTCTTGCTTCCTGGGTGTTCGGTTTTAGCATTAGGAGGAACCAGCCAGGAGAATCGAGGAAGGGTTCCGTTTTTTGCTGTCATATCGAACTGGTGAAAACTGGTATCTGCGATAATGTTGTGTGATAGATAATCCTTCTTAAACGCGTCTAATGCATTCAACGTATAGCCCGGATCTCCTTTCGCGGGAGTAAAATAGTTCCAGGTGATGTGCTGTTCATCCATCCTATCTGCAAGCGTCTTGAACTTAAAGCAAGGAAAGGCCGAGGGAGCTTGGAAGCGTTCTACCCTTGTGGCAGGATCTGCATCGCATCCCCAACTCAATAACCCTTTCTGGAACTGCGGGTTAGCAATCGCACTATGGTTGATATCTGGTCCTGAAGCCGCTGCGACGGTGTAGAGGTGATTAGGAAAACTTGGTCCCATAAACGATGAGAAACCGTTATCGTTGAGAACAAAATTCTTTGCCAGTTCCCAATACCCTGGAATCAGCGATGAGCGTGCCGCTATATAACATGGATAGGATGGGCTATCACAGCCTGGGCTTTTTGACCCAATATTGAAAGCGTCCATTTTCCCATTGTCGTAATCGATGATCGCGGCGTCCCTCTCATGCTTGAAATTGGGAGGGTTGTCAAGAGCCTTGCTCAGGGCAATTGATTTGCTCTTGTTGCACGTGTGACCCACGCTGTCGTAATTCGTGCAGACCAATCCATCCGTGGCTCCATACGGAGGAGGTTCAAATCTCCCAAAATACGAATCAAAGGTATGGTTCTCCTTGATTATAAAGACAATATGCTTGATCTTCGTACCCCAATCAAATAATGGGCTTGCTTGTGCAGCATGTGCTGTTGCTCCCTGCTCGGCCCCTACGAGTCCTAGCAAGAGTGAACTCAGAAGCAAACAACTGCTAAGAGACTGTGTAAGCCTTGCACGTTTGGTAGACATAATCACGATCCCCTTTCTTTGTCCTCTTTTTCAATACCACTATTCGGTCGTTTGCGTCGGCTCCATGAATGTCACTTGTTCAATACTTCCAGGAATGGGTATAACCTGAGCGGGCTGTGTGAAGTGCTCTAAGGTAACTGCTAGAGAACAGAAGAAGAGGAATATTTCACTTGTGGAAATATTCCTCTTCTCATTCATTGCTCGGGGAACCTTACGAGTACCCGGTACTGCCATGCCATCCACGCAGTACTCTCTCACTCCTCGGTACTGCTTCAAAGGAAACCATACCGAGGAGTGTATAGGAAAACCAGTATTATGCGTTACCCTTTCACGACAATTAGCGGCTTCAGGCGTGCAACCAGTTGCGCCAGGCCGGCGTTGTGTACCACATCCACTATTTTTTGCGCGTCTTTCGATGCTTGGACACCTGTAAACAAGGGGGAATACATAATCTTGATTTCCGGCTGGATATTTTCCATGAGTTCCCGTAAGCGGATAGGCGACTCCTGGAGGAAACGGTTCAATTCGTCCCGGTGGATATAGGTTTGCATGAAATCGTGCGTTTCGGCCTTCAGCTCCCCGCGCTCTATTGCCTCATGGATGTCCTGGTGGTTGCTGATACCCACCGTGGCCGTGAGCCTGTACACGGTAAACCATTCGTCATCATATTTTCTCAGTCGGGAAATCTGCCTTTCCCTCGTGAAGAAACGTGCAACTTCATCTCGGTGGATGACCGTGTGCGGTATGGCTTTCTGTTCGGCCTTCAGCCTGCCCGCATTGATGGCGGAGCGGAGCGTGCCATCGTTGATGTCTGTAAGCTTGGATACTTCGGAAACCGTAAGCCAAGCCTTCCGGGTTTTAATCTCCGGCCACTGCGGGCGTATGGTGGTATCCCGGCTGGCATATACCCTTACGCCCAATACGTCCAAAGCGTTCCGCTTTTCCTGGAAGCTGGCCTCGTGATACCGGCCTCGCATCGTGTTCAAAAAATCAAGGAACCCCATGACGCTCTTTTGGTAGACAGCAGAGAGCT
>JAICIM010000116.1 GCA_025928885.1 Ktedonobacteraceae bacterium
CAGAGTTTGTAATGTGCCGTCCAGTTAGCAAATTCGCGCTGCTCAAAGGCCAGCAATTCAGCAATACTCTGCTCGGTTGCCGTTTCAAAAAGAATCTGCTCCTTGTCCATACGTGTCTGGACATAGGCCGGGGTTGCATAGTTGCTCAAATCTTGCATCAGATCAAAAACGTTATTGGAAAATTCCCAGCCATGTTGCGTGAAAAATGGTCTGGTAGCTGCCAGATTGGTCGGCAAGCCACACCAGAAGCGAGGTATAATGCCACCTAACTGAAGGACACTGACATGCGCGGTTTGCAGGTGGTGTAGAGCAGCCTCATGCAATGCCGAGCCTATCCCCTGCCGCTGTTTGTCGGGAGCAACCAGCAGGGCGAGCAGATGACCGGCACGACTTGCTCCTCGCCAGCCTTTCAACGTGGCCGCAAAGCCAACGAGCCGCTTCGTATCTCTCACAACAAAATGCTGTGCCTCCGGGCCATTCAGCACCTGCCGAAACCGCGCAAATTCAAGCGGCCACGTTTCTGCTAGCGTTGCCTGCCATAGCTCGTAGGCGGCTGTGAGGTCTCTGCTCTCGTCATAGGGTTGAATAGATACAGCGCTTTCTGACATGGTACGTCCTTACTATCAACTTTGTTGTTCCAGCACGGCCAGGGTGGCACGCAAACTAGCGCTATGTTTCGCCAGCAGCCTTCGCGCCTCTACTGGCGTTACCCCGGTTCGCCCGATGATGATGGCGGTTTTCGTTTCTCCCCCTGCTTGCTGTAATAACGCGACGGCCTGCTCTTTCTGGACCCCGGCTATCTGCTGCACAATCTTCGTCGCTCGCTGGCGTAATTTGTTGTTCGTTGCCTGTACATCAACCATCAGGTTTCCGTACGTCTTCCCCATTTGGATCATCACCCCGGTGCTGAGCATGTTCAAGACCAGCTTTTGCGCTGTTCCAGCTTTGAGGCGCGTGGAGCCTGTGATAATTTCTGGGCCGACAACAGGCGCGATCATTATCTCGACCGCCAGCTCAAGAGGTGTATCAGAATTACAGGCAATACCTATGGTGAGGACGTGCTGGCTTTTTGCATAGGTGACAGCACCAAGCACGTACGGCGTTCGTCCGCTGGCAGCTATCCCGATGACCGTATCATTTGCCGTAATGTTGAAGGCCGCGATATCGTTCTGTCCCGCCTCTGGATTGTCTTCGGCACCTTCGATGGCGGTGGTCAGTGCCAGGAGACCTCCTGCGATTTTGCCGACGACCAGATCTGGCGACACACCAAACGTGGGTGGACACTCTGAAGCATCGAGGACGCCCAGCCGACCAGACGTACCGGCCCCAACATAGATTAGCCGCCCACCCTGGCGCATCCGTGCCGTGACCTGCTCAATCGCTCTAGCGATATCTGGCAACACGCGTTCGACGGCCCGCGCAACCTTTGCATCCTCCGCGTTCATCAGGCGCACGATCTCAAGCGGACTCATCTGATCTATTTCTGCACTGACCGGGTTTTCCTGCTCAGTCGCCAGCGCATTCAGCGATGACGCGTAAGATTCATCTTCTATCATCTTATTATCCTGTTCTCTATCTTCCATAAGCTCATATAAATTTATTCTTGTCAAGGAAGAAATATGAGTTTCTGTATTCTTGCCGCCTCTCCTGAAAGCGTCGTGCAGAGCTGTTGAAAGAGTTGGCGATAATTGGCACCGGGGACGATCTTTCCCAATACGACTGTTTGCGTCGCACCTGTGCAGTGGGGCAGGTTGGCGGGTCTGCCGTGGAGCGCCTCATGACCCAGCAGCGCGAACATGACCGCTTCTTTGGCCTCAGCTGCCAGGCCCGACATCCCTGACGGCATCACCTTCGTTTCAGGGAGCGCCACCTGTAAGCTCTCCATCAAAAAGCTATTGCGGCTCCCCCCACCGCTGACAAGCACTTCATCGATCTGTGTAGGCCCGAATGCGCGATAGGCACCGGCAATACTTTCAACCGTGATAGCTGTCAGTGTGGCGATGATATCTTCTGGTGTCAAGCCTCGCCCAATGCCGTCCGCAATGAGCGTACTGGCAAAAGTGTCTCCAAAGAGTTCGCGCCCCGTCGTTTTCGGGGGATGGTGCAGAAAGTAAGGATGAGAGAGCGCTTCGGCCAGCAATGTAGCGTCTATCTGTCCTTTGCGTGCCATTGTACCATCATGGTCGCAAGTCATAGCACCCTGCGAAAAGTGGCGGGCAGCATAATCGATCAAGACGTTGCCAGGCCCCGTGTCAAAGGCGTAGGCGCTCTCCAGATTGTCTTCAGCGGGCAAGAAGGTAACGTTGCCGATTCCTCCAATGTTTTGCATCGCCCGCGTTTTTGTCGCATCGCCAAACATCAATACATCTAAGAACGAAGCCAGCGGTGCTCCCTGACCACTTGCCGCCATATCTGCCACGCGAAAATCAGCCGCGACGGTGATGCCAGTGCGATTGGCAATCACTGCTGGTTCGCCGAGTTGTAGCGTGGAGAGCATATGCCCTGGCTCGACAAGATGATAAAACGTCTGTCCATGCGAGGCTATCAGATCGATGCTGACTGGATCGATGTGTTCTGCTGCAAGAAATGTTGTTGCCGCATTGCCAAAGGCCGTACCGATGATAAAGTTGATCTCTGTTAGCTCCGCGAGGCTGCATGTCTTCTCTTGACAGATAGCGAGAATGCGCCTGCGGAGATCGTCTGCATAGGGTACTTCTTGATAGGCCAGCAGGCGCAGCCTCAGCGTTGCAGCATCGACGGGCGCGAATTCGCAGAGTGCGATATCGATCCCATCAACGGATGTACCAGAGTTCATGCCAATGATGCGCATAGCCTATCCTTTGATCGCGCCCATGCGTACTCCGCTCAGGAAATAGCGCTGGAAAAACAGGAAGAAGAGGATCATTGGCAGCGCGGCGAGGGCGGCTCCGGCAAAGATGATGCCGTAATCTGTTGTGAACTCGCCCTGCAAACCGGCAACCCCGACCGGCAATGTATATTGATTGCTGGATTGTAAGGCAATCAACGGCCAGAAGAAGTCGTTCCAATGGCGTACAAAGGTGAAGATAGCCAGCGCACCGATTGCGGGTTTAGAGAGCGGGAGAATGACGTGCCAGAAGACGCGTAATTCGCCACAGCCATCGATCCGCGCCGCCTCCATGAGTTCTGATGGCAGCGTTTGAATGTACTGGCGCATCAGAAAGATGCCAAAGACGCTGGCGAAACCGGGCAGAATCACGGCCCAGAGCGTATTGAGCAGATGCAACTTCTGTGTGACGATGTAGGTGGGAATGAGCGTGACGTAGGCAGGGATCATCATGGTACTGATAATGATCCAGAAGAAAATCTCGCGCCCCGGAAATTTCTTCTTGGCAAAGGCATAGCCAGCCAACGTGTCGAAGAAGATATGGAACAGCGTGATGGCGAAGGCAACGGTCAGGCTATTCGTCGTCCAGTTCCAGTAGTCGCTGGCCTGGGTCAAGAGTCGCTGAAAGTTTGAGAGGCTGGCGTGGACAGGAATGAGATCCGGCGGCGTTTTGAGCGTGAATGTGGTCGGCGTGACCGATGTAACAAAGAGCCAGTACATCGGCCAGAGCGAGATGACGGCGGCAATCGCCAGAACGGCCCAGGGAAGAAGCTTTTTCCACTTGATCGTATCATGCCTGATATGTATTTTTTGTGCTGTTGCCATATTAATACTCCACATCGCTTCTCAAAAATCGAAACTGGACGATAGCTACCGATGCGATCATCAAGAACAGGACGAACGCCTGTGCTGAGGCGACCCCGTAGCGAAACTGTTGAAAGCCATTTTGAAAGATTTGTGTGACAATCACGGCTGTGTTATCGCCGACGCCGCTTGGCACCATCACGAAGAACTTTTCAAAGACCTCGAAGCTGGCAATGGTATACAGCACCACAAGATAGAGGGTGGTAGATTTGATGAGCGGAAGCGTGATGTGCCACCAGCGGTGAAGCGCATTCGCACCATCGATGCGGGCAGCTTCGTAGTACTCCGGTGGAATGCTGCCCATCGCCGCGTTGAAGAGCACCACGCCGGTTGCCGGGACGGTGAGAATGGTGGACAGGGTGATGCTGTTGAAAACGAGATTGGGATCGGAGAGCCAGCGCACCGGGGCAATATGGACAACGCTGAGCAGGTAGTTGAGGAAGCCATATTCAGAATTATAGATCCATCTCCAGGTCATAGCGATAATCACGGTGCTGGTGACGGCGGGCAGATAGAATGCCGCGAGAAAGAAGGTTTTTGCATATTTGTTGCGCCCCTGAATTAAGGCGGCTAGGATCAGGGCGATAAAGATGTTGGCCGTGACCGTCAGCACGGTATAGTACAGGGTGTTGCCGATGGCCCGCAGAAAGACGCCGTTTTCGGTAGTAAAAGCCAGGACGTAATTTCTAAAGCCGACCCAGAGTTGAGGCGAGGTTACATCGTCGTTTTGAAATGAGATTATCATAGCCCAGAGGATCGGGATAAGAATAAAGATAATAAATGTGATCATGCCTGGAAGGATGAATGTATAGCTCCATCCATGATGCTTGAGGAAGCGTTTGATAGACGCAATTGGTCCGCTGGCAGCACGTTGCGCCGACCCTGATAATGGAATGTCTGCCATGACGGTTCTCCTGTCTATGATGAGATCATCAAAGCAAAGCAGGACAGCAGCATTACCTGTCCTGCTTCAGTATAAAGGTCACGACAATTAATCGGTGCCAGCCAGAATCGAATCGATCTCCTTCGCAGGAGCATTGAATGCCTGAGCTGGTGAGGCTTTACCAAAGATGGCATTTTGTATCTGCGTGTGAAGCAAATTGCGAATCTGTTCCCACTGAGGGATGATCGGCATCAGTTGTGTATAATTGACAAAGGGCGAAAACATATTGATCGGATCACTGACCTTGACGGATTTCCGTGCGCCCGGTGCCAGATAGTAGCCGGGAACATCGGTGCCGACCTGCGTGCCGGTGAGATAACGCCCCAGCTCCATTGCGGCCTTCACCTTACCCTCGTCGTCGATTTTGGCAACCGCGATCAGGCCGATACCACCGGTTGTCAGCGGTTTTCCCAATCCGCCAATTGGCATTGGTTTGACGGTAAAGTTCATGCCCATCTGCCTGTAGCTGCTGGAAGAACCGCTTGGCTCGCTATACATCGCGTAGTTTTTCTTCCCGCTAAAACCGGTCATGATATCGGTTGGCGATTGCGTGCCGAAATCGGGCGGCGTCACTTTATGCTTCAATGCTAGATCGACCAGCTTTTGCAGGCCGCTGATGCCCTCCAGCGAATTGAAGGTATATTGCTTGTGGTCGGCGCTCAGTGGCGTTCCACCATCACCCATGATGATCGGCCAGGTGTTCACGATGTCCGGGTCTACGGCTCCCGTGTAGCCATAGACCTTTGTGCTGTTTGAACGGGTGAAGGTCAGTTTCTTTGCTATCTCGACAAACTGATCATACGTCCAGTCATCTTTAGGAACTTCAACGCCCCGCTCTTTGAAAATATCCAGATTGAGATACATGCCGACGGGCGGCACCCAGAGCGGCCAGGCATACATTTTGCCGTTGAACGTGACCGCCTCTAGCAGATTGGGGTAAATGTCCGCTTTGTCGTCGGCGGTGAGATAGCTGTCGATGGGCGTGACCAGTCCTTGCTTCACGAGCAGAGGGAGAGTATCTGAGGGAATACGAAAGAGATCGACTGAATTACCTCCGCGCACGGCCTGCGTCACCTTTGTAAAGCCTGCGCTATCACCAGTATACCCGGTAACATTGACGGTCATGCCTGCGTGCGTTTTTTGGTACGCTGTGATGGCACCATCGGTCAACTTCCCGGTCTGGTTTGCCCCCTTTGGCTGATAGTTTAGCGCCCAATACTGCAACTTCTGTGTTGTAGCTCCTTCTCCTGACGAACTTCCGCCACAGGCCGCAAGTATGCTGCTGAGCACACTTGCGCCCGCAATGGTCTTACACCCATTAAGGAGAAGCATGCGACGTGTAATCGAGGTATCCATGATTCCTGTAACTCCTATGGTTGATATGTTGTATAGACCAATATGAGTGATCCAATTATGGCATATGCTTGCTTTGCATGTCAAGCAAACAGTGTTTCTTTGCAGTGGAGCCGCCAGAAGTGAAGAAGCGAAAATGCGTGGGGGACAGTCAAGTTGAAAGAGATAGATACACTATCTCTGTGTTATTAGTGGAACTGCTAGAGCATAGATAACAATACATAGTTGTATTATCTATGAGTTTTTACAAACAAATCCCAGGAAGTAGTTCGTAGTGTAGCGATCATGCGCGTTAATAATTTCCCAGATTGAAAAGTGAACGTCCATGATCGCATCAGGGCCACATTGCAGGCTCATTGAACTGATACGATAAATCGCTACACTACGAAATTCGTTATCAGGGTTGAAAGGAAAATCCATCTATTATAAGAAATACATGAGCGATAGTGATTACAGCCGCTCTGGATGTTTTTTTCGCCAGTAGCGCATGTAACCTTGCACGGTCATGGCGTAGTTTGTAGCAATTTCGTAGCGGCGGAGCGAGTGCGGATCGCTTGTTGCACGCTGCAATTGGGAGTCCATCTGCGCAACCAGCAGATCGATGATTTCAGCCTCGTTTTTCCCTTGCCGCATCGCTGCCAGCACAAAATCTCCCCAGGCCGAGAGCTGTTCCCGTAAACGGCTGAGATGGATGGCTGGAGTACTGGTCGGACCAAAGTGGCCGAGATAGAGAACATCGGGGCGCAATCGCCTCAAGGTATCGATGCTGCTCGACCAGGCTTCCAGATCGAGATCAGGCGGTGGCGTCGGTGGGCGGACATAATCAATCCCCTGCAAGCGCACGCCCGCCACGTCGCCCGCAAATAGCTCGCCTGAATGCACATCGAAGAAAATCACGTGATGGTTGGCGTGCCCTGGCGTGTAATGGACCTCCAGACGCCGCCCGGCCACGCGCAGGACATCTTCATCTTCTATGACATGCACGCGCTCCTGCGGCACCGGTTCTATCGCGCCCCAGAGCGTTTGCATGCGCTCTCCATAGATTCTTGTGGCGCTGGCAACGACTTTCGAGGGATCGATAAGGTGTGAAGCTCCGTTGCTATGGACGAGCACTTTAGCGCGGGGCATCTGTTGTATCAATGAACCCATCGCGCCGGCATGATCCAGATGGATATGAGTCGCGATTAGATGGGTGACATCCTGTGGATTGTAGCCCGCCTCGCGTAGCCCGCTCAGCAGTGCTTCGGCTGTGCTGCCCGGGCCGGGATCGATAATGGCAATTTCGTTCTCTCCCACCAGCAGGTAGGAGCCGACGATATCATACTCGCCCTGAAATGGCAGCGAGACCTGCCAGGTGCCAGAGCGAAGTGGTGTAATCACAGTCAAGGAAAATACTCCTTTGCTTACATCGTGACGTGATAACAATAGCGTGCTTCCATTCTACTATAGCGGGGAGGGTAGTGGCTATCTTTTGTCAAACAAACGAGCAGTATCTCATGCAGAAAAAGATGAGATACTGCTCACATGAATGAAGCTTATTGCTTACGCGACACTACTTTTTTGCAGCGATGGCCTTTGCCTGTGTAAACAGTAGCAGGTAGTCTCGGCCTCCCGCCTTTGAATCGGTCCCAGACATATTGAAACCGCCAAAGGGATGCACGCCCACCAGTGCGCCGGTACATTTGCGATTAAAGTATAGATTGCCCACGTGATACTCTTCTTCTGCGCGTTGAATGCGCTTCGGGTCGCGCGAGTAGAGTGCGCCAGTCAGACCATATTCGGTGTCGTTGGCGATATGTAGTGCGTCGTCGAAATCTTTGGCTTTGATGAAGGCCAGCACCGGTCCAAAGATCTCTTCTTGAGCGATACGAGCCTGTGGATTAACGTCAGCAAAGATGGTTGGCTCGATGAAGTAGCCCGGCCCTTGATGTCCACCGCCAGTTACCAGTCGTCCCTCGCCTTTGCCGACCTCAATGTAATCAAGAATTTTCTTCATCGCGTTTTCATCCACCACTGGCCCCATATACGTCGAGGGCTGCGTCACATCGCCCATCGTCAGGCGCTTTGTCTGCTCGATGGCCTTTTGTAAGACCTGATCGTAGACCTGTTCGACGACGATGGCACGCGAGCCTGCCGAACACTTCTGCCCCTGGAAGCCGAACGCGGAAGAGACAATGCCGGTCGCGGCTGCATCCAGATCTGCCGTTTCGTCTACCACGACCGCATCTTTGCCGCCCATCTCCAGGATCGAGCGCTTCAACCAGCGCTGCCCCTTCTGATGTTTGGAGGCCCGTTCATAGATGCGCAATCCGACCTCGCGCGATCCCGTGAAGGCGATGAAGCGGAGTTGAGGATGATCCACCAGTGCATCGCCGATGACGGAGCCGGAGCCAGTCAGGAAGTTCACCACGCCATCTGGCAGTCCAATATCTTTCAGGATGCGTATGAACTGGTAAGCGATGGCCGGAGCGGTGCTGGCGGGTTTGAGGATGACGGCGTTTCCGGCGGCGAAGGAGGCGCTGGTCATGCCGATCATGATGGCGCAGGGGAAGTTCCAGGGGGGAATGACTGCCCCCACTCCTAGCGGAATGTAGACGAGTTTATTTTCCTCCCCTTCGATACGCACGATGGGTTGCTCTTCGGCCAATCGCAGCGTCTCACGGGCATAGAACTCTAGAAAGTCTATCGCCTCGGCAGTGTCTGCGTCGGCCTCCACCCAGCTTTTGCCGACTTCGTAAATCATCCAGGCGTTCATCTGGAAGCGATGCCAGCGCAATCTGTCGGCGGCGGCAAAAAGATAGGCCGCACGCTCTTGTGCCGGGACACGTTTCCAACTGCCGAACGCCTCCGTTGCAGCCTTGATAGCCTCGTCCACCTGTTCTGTCGTGGCTTTAGCAAAATAGCCGATCACCTGATCTGGTTGAGAGGGATTGACCGAGGCGAAGGTGTCGGAACTGTTCACTTGCTTGCCGCCGATAATCAGGGGGTAGGTCTGGCCCAGTTCGCTTTTTACCTGTTCCAGAGCGTCTATTTGCGCACGCTTATGCTCTTCTTTGCTGAAATCGATTAAGGGTTCGTTAGTAAACGGCTGTTGTGCTCGTGCCGCAATGGTGGTAGAAATGGTTGTCATAGGATTTACTCCTTAGCAGAAACGAGAAGAAACACGTCATTGTGTAGTAAAGAGGCCGTCATCTGGCAAAGACGGCGCTCTTTCCTTGATTGCTGCCTTCATTGTACCATTTTTTCTGGGCCGAAATCGCACATTGCATAAATCTGCTTTATGCTACAATTGGCGCATTTTGTCCCGATAACGCATCAGCGATGCGTTGGCGATGATGCTCCATTACGTCCATCTCCTCGATCTCAGCGGGAGTAAAATATCCTGCATCTGTTGTCTCGTCGCTCAGGGTCAGGGTGCCGTCCTCTATCTCCGCTTCAAAGCTGAGGGCAACGATCTGATACTGGTTGCCATCGGCGTAGGTGAGGAGCATATGCGGGCTGGAATAGACGCCGAGTAGCTGTCGTATGCGCACGTGCAGACCGGTTTCTTCCTCGACCTCGCGTATACATGCCTCGGCAACGCTCTCCCCCGCTTCCATATGCCCACCAGGAAGGCACCAGCGCCCATTGTCGCTTCTGCGCGTCAGCAACATTTTCTGCCGCGTGTCATCGAAGATGATGGCTGAGCAGCCAATCGAGAGCTTTCCCCGTTTTGCTATCCGTTGTCCGTAGAGAATCTTTGCCATATCTATCTCCATATTGAGTATTTTATCGTTAAGCAAATTGCATTAGCTCAGGTACAAGGGGAAGTGTTCCATCAAGGAGGTAGTACTGGTTGTTGTTGTTAGAAGCACACGAGATGGAACACTCATCTATTACCAGTATATTAATTCATCCAAATATCAAGGGTATAATCCATACTACTGCTGCCTTTGTTCCCATTCTAACCGTAAGATCGACATCATAATAACATCGTAGTATATCCCTTCTCGATAGTTTGCTTGCCGCATAACATCTTCCTCTGTGAATCCTGCTTTAACAAAGCATAAACAGGATATGGGTGATACATGTTTGTTCTTCGCTATATCATACCTCATCCTGGTGGGAGAAACAGAGAGATTTCTCCCTTATTTCTGGAATAACCCATTGCAACGCGCTGGATCAGACGCGGCACAAAATAGCGCCTATTGCTTGCCGGACAAGATGAAACCATCGCTGACCACTAAACGTGTCCTTAAAGGAAGATCGATGTATAGGAGAACTCTCTCCTAATGTAGATCGCCTGGGCCGGCTGGAGATCTCGATTCGGGGCGGTAGAGATGGGTCTCTTGGTGTGTTTGAGCATCTGTAATGTCTATACTTTAAGTGGTTTCCTCTAAGGAGAATCACTATGTTTGCTCTTGCGTCGATGCAAGCGCCTGTAACTGCTAACGTCGGCTGGGTAGATTACCTCTTTATTGCGATCTATTTTGCTGTGACGCTAGGGATTGGCTTTGCGCTAAGAACCAGTATGCGCTCCTCTGAAGATTCTTTTCTTTCGGGGTGCTCACTTCCAGGTTGGGTGACTGGATTAGCCTTTGTCGGTGCCAATCTTGGGGTACTTGAAATTCTGAGAATTGGAGCCAATGCCGCTCAATATGGCATCTTACAGGCCCCTTTCTACTGGATTGGTGCGATCCCGGTTATGATTTTCGTGGCTATCTTCATGAAGCCGTTCTACTATGGCAGTAAGACGCACTCCGGCCCCAGCTTCCTGAAACTACACTATAACGATGCGACGCGCAGAGTTAATGCCATCTCCTTTGGCGTTCTCACCGTTTTAATCACGATGCCTGGACAAGACTTCGGAGTACACCAACTGTCGCCCATCAGTGAGAGGAGTAGGTTATGCTTCTGGCAGTGCTTGCAGCCAACCCATTGCGGTTGAACCTCAATGTCCTGGACTTCGCGATCCTGATCGTCTACTTCGCGCTGGTTATTGCTATCGGTATCCTCGCCCGGCGTGCCATCGCCACCAGTGAGGATTTTCTGCTGGCCGGACGCTCCTTACCTGCCTGGATCACCGGTCTCGCCTTCATTTCCGCCAACCTGGGTGCCATCGAGATCCTCGGCATGGCTGCCAACGGTGCTCAGTACGGCTGGTCAACCGTTCACTTCTACTGGATTGGTGCCGTTCCAGCTATGGTTTTCCTCGGTCTGGTGATGATGCCCTTCTACTATGGCTCGCGGGTACGTAGCGTCCCTGAGTACTTGCGTCGTCGTTTCAATGCGCCGACCCATCTCTTCAATGCGCTCACATTCGCCGTCTCCACTGTGCTCATCGCTGGGGTTAACCTCTATGCCCTGGCGATCATCCTGGAGGCGTTGCTGGGCTGGCCGTTGTGGGTTTCCGTCATCGTCGCAGCCGGCTTTGTACTGGCCTACATCACGCTTGGTGGCCTCTCCGGCGCGATCTACAACGAGGTCCTACAGTTCTTCGTGATCCTGGCCGGGCTAATCCCTATTGTGATCATTGGACTGGCGCACGTCGGCGGCTGGGCAGGCTTGCAGGCCGCAGTGCTCCACACATCCCTGGGCCAGCACGCCTTTCACTCCTGGGAGGGTACTGGTATCCCCTGGTCTAACCCGCTGGGTGATTGGATCGGCATCGTCTTTGGACTTGGTTTCGTGCTCTCGTTTGGCTACTGGACGACCAACTTCGCCGAGGTACAGCGGGCGCTCTCGGCAAAGGACCTCTCTGCCGGACGGCGCACCCCGCTCATCGGTGCCTACCCCAAGATTTTCATTCCCTTCCTGACTATCATCCCTGGCCTGATCGCCCTGGTCGTGGTGCCGAATCTGGGCAGCACTGCGGGGCTGCCCTATAATGACGCGATCCCGCTGTTGATGAACCAGTTCCTGCCCAATGGGGTGCTCGGTGTGGCGATGGCCGGTCTGATAGCGGCCTTCATGGCTGGAATGGCGGCCAACGTCTCCGCATTCAATACCGTGTTCACCTACGACATCTGGCAGGCCTACATCCGCCGTGGGCGCTCCGACCTCTACTATCTACGGGTTGGCCAGATAGTGACCATCGCCGGGGTGCTGGTTGGAATCCTGACCGCCTTCATTGCGGCAGGCTACAGCAACATTATGAACTATATCCAGTTGCTGTTTTCGTTCTTCAATGCCCCGCTGTTTGCGACGTTCATTCTTGCGATGTTCTGGAAACGGGTCTCGCCGATGGCGGGCATCTTCGGGCTGGCTGCGGGTACAATTGCCGCCGGGGTCTTCCACTACGTGGCGTTCAACCTGCCGTACTTCTATCCCGGCGGCCACATCGATCTTGCGCACGCCACCATCAATGCCCAGATGCAGAACTTCTACGGCGCCATCGCCGCCTTCGTGGCCGACATAGTTGTGACCGTAATCGTAACCTTCCTGGGCAAGCCAAAGCCGTTGTCTGAGCTAGCCGGTCTGGTCTGGGGGGTCCCGGACCCCAACGCGCCCGACCCATCGAAGGCGCCCAAACTGCCGTGGTGGGAGTCGCCAGCTCTGCTTGGGTGGGGAGCGCTCGGCATTACGCTCTTGCTCTCTCTGATCTTCCTTTAGCCGCCATATTAAGAAAGGAGTTCATTATGGACCAGCAAACGGCCCAGCCAGGCACGCCGCACTCTGCGGCTGCCAAGTTGTTCGATCTGCGGGTGCTGATCGGCGGTCTGTTCACTTTCTATGGGGTGGTGCTGATTATTGCCGGGGTCTTTGCCAATGCGGCAGAGATACAGAAGGCATCTGGTATCAACATCAACCTGTGGATGGGAATCGGCATGCTGATTATCGGCCTACTGTTCCTTTTGTGGTGGCGGCTAAATCCGCTACATCCGCTGGCACACGATGTCGAACCCGATACACAATAGACTGCTGAAACCGGGTCGGGCAAGGACACGAATGCATTCGAGAGAGAGCATAATGGGTGATGCCAGCCTTTTATGCCGCGTCCTACCTCCGGTGGAATCTGCTTACCTGCGAGTGGCCGCTATTCTCGATGCAGCGCACCGTGCGCCCCTGATAGGATCAGGTGGAGACAGCCTCCATTGAGGAATGCCCGGCCTACGACCAGACCTGTTACCTCGCCCCCGGTAATGCGCTAGCCGGGGGCTATAGAAGAAGTTAAAGCACAACAGGATGCAACAGTAAGAGATATCAAAGGCGCTCGTGGAACGCATCCCATTGATTGCTATGCTTCCCAAACTGTTATTCCCCTTTATTGCCTTTTTTCCTGGCTTGATTATTCTCTCGGTCATGGTTGTGGCTTCGAGAATCCCTACAATATGGCGATTTTGCTCGCTGTGGTGCAATGTTCTCCCAGATTATGCATTGCATCATATCTGTTTTTCTTGCCTCTCTTGCTCTGCATCATACCTTCTCTAACCCAAGAAAATAATGTATTTATATATAACAATATATAAAGTGTGTTTTGTATACTGATAATATGTGATTGGATACCTTGTAAAGTTGATAAACTGTTGGGTAAAGAGATATTGTGAGCAAAATAAAAAGTTTCAGGTGTGAGGAATTTGTATTGTATTTTCGCCTTTAACGTGACTAATTTGGTCTAGAGAGAAATGTGATAAGGATGGATAGTTGGAAAAAACCTCATCTTGTGATAAATAAGTTCATC
>JAICIM010000714.1 GCA_025928885.1 Ktedonobacteraceae bacterium
CCGCTTGCTCACCGCTCGCTCAACTCATTATGTACATCTCTCACAGCTTTTACATTACTGTAGCCGGCTGCGTCGAGGTCGGCAAGATATTTGCTGGTCTGGCGACTGGCGTGGGGGGAACGCATGGCGGTGATGCGGCGTTGAAACTCGCGGATCGCCTCCACTCCTGCCTCCACCTCGCCAAGTTGCAAATAGGCACGCGCCCAATCGAGCGGTATCCAGGTATACAAGCGTGCATCCTGACCGGCGGCGATAGCCTGCTCGATCTCATCTCGCATCGCCAACGTTTTTGCAGGCTGCCCAATGTTGAGATAGCCCCAGCTTTTCTCAGCAAGCAGAGCGCTGATCGGACTCCACGAATACACAAAATCGGTGCTATCTGGATAGCTGTTCAGGCCGTGTGCAATGGTCAGGCCCGTTTCTATCGTGCGTTCAAAGCGGCGACTCTCGCCAGCACTGGCGTAGACACGAGCGAGATAGGAGTGGACAAAGGCCATAACCAGCTTGCCAGCTTGGAGCGAGACATCACGAGCCTCTTCTAAAAGAGCCACTGCCTCATCTTTCTCGCCCTTGCGTTCCAGTTCTTTGCCCAACTCGTTAAGCGCCAGGGCGGTGCTTGCGGCATCATCCAACCCTCGCGCCGCTTCAAGCATCTTCTCAAAGGTGCGGATCGTCTCATCATACTGCCCATTCTCCAGCAGCGTCACAGCATTGAGGCGCCGAGCCTGAATATGTAGCAATTGAAAACGCGTTTCAAGGCGTGATGGCGGCGGCAACTGATCGCGATAGAACGCAAAGAGCGCATTAAGATGCTGCACGCCCTTCTCAGCATCGACGATACGTGCAGCGCAACGCAGGCTCCATATCTGCCCAATGAGCTGTTCTACCGCATTCAAGGTTTCGTCAAACATGCGCCGCCCCCGTCCTGGTAATGCCTGGGGATGAAAAGGATCGTACTCGGACAGACCAAATTTCCAGAAGGGAATATCCAGAATAGATGCTAGCTTGCGGAGCGTCCCCTGATCCCTTATCTGCTTGCGCCCGTATTCGATATCCTGAACGTAGCGAGTATTGACCCCCTCACCACCATCTGCTTTCGGCCACAGGCTAGCCAATCGCGCCTGCGTCATACATCGAAGCTCACGATGCTCTCTAATAACCTGCCCATAATGATATGCCATACTTCCTCCGAGTCTACACGCACCAATACGTTCGTCATAGCCCACGAATAACAGCACCCGCCATTTGTCCTGGTCTGTTCGTTTACATGAAAACAATAGTCATATATCGTTTGTATAAGAAATAGCATTCTCAGGTATAATTGTAACATAACATTTGTTCATGTTGATGAGATCAGGAACGCTCCACCACGAAACACAGTTCCTGATCCGATGGCCCTGAATCATCGTACATAGTAGCAGGAAGAAGATAGAAAGGGAGGGTATGTTGAAGCAACAATCATCCATACCAGAACCACTGCAAATTATCTCTATTACCGCTGATGAAGCTAGCGCCATTGAAGACGCTATCTTTGTTCAACTCAGCTATCTGCGCCGCATGCCAACCAATCAGCATCAAGAACAGATGCTCTTATTACATCAATTTCAGCAGCGGCTCTTACGGCAGACACAGTATCCGCTTCCAGAAGAAGGCGAATCCGGGTTATAGAGAATTTGCGTATAGAAATAGAAAAATAATCAAAGAGGTAGATGTGAGATGGAAGATGAACAGAATCAAGAACCACCCGTGCATGAAGTTATGGTTGATAGGGAGGTGATCTATCGCGGCCCCGATTGGGCAGCGGTCTTTCTTGAAGCAGCCCGTAATCCTGAAAATGGCTTTATCGTGCATACGGTCAATGGCGAGCCGCAGGCATGCTGGTGGCCCGTTTCTGGCCGAACAAACTATCCTCACGATTCTTGAATGACAGGATTATTGCTAAAATAGAAAGGAGTTATTGGTTGTGGAAGGTGTGCAGGCTCTCGAAAGGAGAGCTTGCACACCCCATGCTATGCCTCTTCGGAAGCTGCGAGTGACGTGGATTGAGGGACGACCGGTTGCACTGCTGGCCCGCCCGTTCTCTTGAGCTTCAGGTAGCGTGCGCCGATCAGGTGGACCACCGCAATCGCGCCAACGCCGATCAAGAGATGGAGCAACTGAACAAGCCAGTGGAGCGACCCAATCAAGAGGCTCATTTGCACCATGCCGAATCCAGGCAAGATGGCGGCGTACAGGATGCCGATCACTCCGAGTGATCTGGTCTCTTTGATGGGGAGCGCGATGACACCAATAATCAGCAGGATCAGGGCCAACGCGCTCCCGAGCAGGATATGCAGGGTGACAGAGCTGACGCCCACGAACCAGATGACCAGTCCCAGCGTTAGCTCACATGCTCCAATCAGGCGTGAAAGCCATTGGAGACCGCGTATTGCTTGTATCAAGACACATCACTCCTTTGTTTGCTTCAATGAGCGGCACCCAGAATGTGAAATGTCGGATGCCGCAAGGCCTCGCGCTCGAACTCCTCAAGGGAAGCGGTCGGAGTGACATCGTAATATTTGAGCAGAAAGGACGGAGCGGTGCCAAGTATCTGTTTGAGAATAACAGCTGCCTCCTTTGCGCTCAACTCGATCACGGCAATCTTTTCATCGCTGCGCCCCCGCGTCAGTGTGGCTTCGCGTGCCGCCCGCAGGTTGCGCACCCAATCGACCTCTCCATAAGGTGATGACACCCAGCGCTGGCCATCTTGCTCAATAATAACCACCGGTGTGGTACGCGGCTGCCCAGTCTTGCGACCGCGAACCGTCAATAGTGTCATATTACCTAGTTTTATACCAGCCCGCAATAAGGATGTGACTATTGTATTGAACATTCGCGTCGTGAACGTCACACGAAACTTATTTGCCATTGTATTTTCTCCTTCATGTGCTTCTATTGCCTCTACGCATGCGATAGCTTTTTGATGACACGTTATCGGCTAACCCCAAACCTCTTCTTTTCGTAGTTGCGGGGGGGGTTGGGGGGGGGGGGGCCCCGGGGGAGGGGGGGGCCCGCGGGGGAAAGAAAGACCAAAAACAAAAAAACAACAAAAAAAAGAGAGGCAAAAAAAACACC
>JAICIM010000275.1 GCA_025928885.1 Ktedonobacteraceae bacterium
CCAACCTCGAAATAGACCAGACGCTGCATATAGACCTCTTTGATACCAACCTCGGCGGCAATGCGAATCAATCCTGGCAAGTCTTGCAGGTTCTCACGCATGGCCGTAAACCAGAGAGAAACTGCAGGTTTCTGCGCGTCCTGCTGCTTTTGCATATCGATAAAGGCTCGCATATTGCGCCAGATTTTATCAAATGCATCGACGCCCCGCACCTTCGCATACATTTCGCGGGTGGCACCATCCATCGAGAGCCGATATTCGTCCAGCCCGGCATCAATCAGGGCCTGACCGCGTTTCTCGTTGAGCAACGTGCCATTAGAGTTAAAGAGGACGTAGGTGCCTCGCCGCTTGAGATAGCGAACCATCTTTGGGAGATCTTTATTGAGCAGTGGCTCTCCCAGTCCATGCAGTACAACGCGATCCAATACGGGAAATTGATCGACGATGGCGCGAAATTCATCGTAGGTCAGGTCGCGATCTTCCTCTCGGGAGAGAAAAGTACGTGGGCATTGCTGGCAAAGTTCGTTACAACGGCTGGTTGGCTCGATGTAGATTGAACGCGGAAGGGCGAGTTGCTGCGATGGTATCATGTGTATCTGCTGCGTTGTGGTCATGTGAACTCCTCATCGTGGTAAGATAAGCGGCGGTGGCGGGTGCCAGCATACGATTGGTTGCCAGTAGTTGTGCCAGACGTTGCAAATCTGGCAATTCATCGATATCAAAAAGGGAGTCGAGCAAATGTACCTTGAGGTTCTGGCGTTGAGCCGCTTCAATGGTCATTTGTGCGACAACAGACGTACTCATAGGGATGTTGCTGAAGACATCATACGGTTTGTGCATGGCGATCAGGTAGTAGCCACCATCATCGGCAGGTCCAAGCACAACATCTGAAAACTCTAAGGCTGCTTTCGCGTCGTTGATGATGTCCAGGCTGATCTGGGGCGAGTCTGAACTGATCAGGATGGTCCGCTGAAAGCCCTGTTGCTGCGTCCATTGGAAGGCGTGAAGCAACCGCTCACCAAAATCAGCGCCCTGTTGTGGAAAACTGTGCATTTGTTGGGCGTGATGTGGAACCAGGGTGGCGATGAAGCTCTGGTAGTCAACGTGAGCGGGGGTATATGCCCAGTGCAGGCTGCAATTCTGATCCGCAAAGCGCGAGGCAATATCCGTGAGAAATGCCTGGTAGAGCTGAGCAGCCTGAACCTGACCAATGGTGCGTGCCAGGCGCGTCTTTGTCTTCCCGGCTTCGGGGTAGCGTGCCATCACAACCAGTGCGGTATCAGACATGTACGCCACCTCTTCCTCCAGCATAGCGCAGGGTGGTGCTGAGCATATAATACGCGGCCTTCACGCTGCCAACGACGGTCCCGGCAACTTTCGAGTGGCCGTGACTGCGTTTGCGATAGTGAATGGGCAACTCGACAATCTGGTATCTGGCTCGTGCGGCTTTGACCAGCATCTCCACAGGCCAGCCAAAGGTCATCTCGCGCATCTGTAATGTCGCAAGTGCGGAGCGGCGGATGACGCGAAATGATCCGATATCGTGTATATGGACACGATAAAGTGTGCTGATCATGTGGCTCACCAGCCAGTTACCCAGCCGCGCCTGCGGTGGGATTGCACCTTTTTCTGAACGTTTGTCCACCCGTGAGCCAATTACAAATTCTGCTCGTCCTTCTTTGAGTGGTTCTAACATCATTGGCAGGTCAGTCGGGTCATCGCTGCCATCTCCATCCATGTAGATCAGGATCTCGGCTCCTAGATCGCTGGCTGTTTGCAACCCCTTGAGGCATGCACGTCCATATCCGCGCGTTGGCTCGCTGGCGACGATGGCTCCAGCGGATCGTGCAACGGCGGCAGTTCTATCTGTGCTGCCGTTATCGACGACGATGATCCACTGGGCAAAATCGCGGGGAAGTTCTGCTAGCAATTGTTGGAGGGCATCCTCTTCATTTAAGGCAGGTATGATAATGGCTATCTTGTCGCTTGTCATCAGCCCTCACTCCTCAAACTGCACAAAATCAGAGGCATTTTCTGGCCTCTTTCTCTTAGCACGTTTGATGAGGGTGTTTATTTACAGGGCTTGCTTGCATGATATTTTCTTACTATGAAAACGGAAGAGCAGATAATATGAGGAGAATGTATCCGCTCTTCCGTAAGATGCAAGCCAGTATGACGCAGTTATTGAACGGTGACGGTAATCGAGGCACCTTTTTCGCTCTTGATGGTAAAGGTTCCGGCTGTTTTGAACGTGGCGGTAGTGGATTGATTCAGATTCATCTTGAAATCTACTCCCGCTTTTTGTGCATCGCCTTGATCGAAATCTTGAATTTCATCGCTCTGATTGGTGAAGCTCACTGTATCTCCTGTTTTAATGCTGATTGTTTGCGGATCACAGCTATATACATCTTTGCCTGCGGCACCTTTGGTTTCCTTGATATTGACGGTTGCTGCTGGGGCGGTACTGTTGCTATTGGACGAGGTGCTGTTAGAAGCAGTGGTGGTGGAGGCCATAGTATCGCCGCCACAGGCCGCCAGGGCAAATACGATGAGCATGAGGCAGGTAAAAGCCATCAGATAAGCAGGGCGATGTGCGCGAGCGTACAAACGTTTGACCATATGAGCGGTCTCTCTTTCTTGCATGAAATGCAGAAATGTAAATTGAGGTGAAATGTGTTAAACGAGATGATGATTTGAAAAACACAACACAATGTTTTTCCATATCTCTATGTCAATATTACTATACTTGTTTCTTCGTTCGGCATACGTGCTGACATATTTAGGGCGATGGTACTACGACAGATAGAAAATCTCTACCACCATTGATCGAGTAATACTTTTTCTGCTAAAACCGTCTGGCATGTTTTTGTTTGTAAGGCTCTCTCTGATTAAGCATCCAGTCTATAGCGAATGGTCGTGATATCTCCGAAAAAAAATCCGTAATTAGAAGGTAGTGTGCCATAGGAGAGGCCACTGTGAGCGTGTAGTTCTGCATAGATCGTACCTATGAGATGGGAGAGCAGAAATCACTGAAAAATAGATCGTTTTATGCTTGACACCTTTTTGACCGATGCATATACTTATGGACAATATTTACAGCGACATATGTATAGGAACAGCATCTACCACACTTTTCTATGCATAATGTACAAGCTAAAGGAGCATCTCATGGACTCCAAAGATAGTGTGCAACCCGATCCCGTATCTGCCTCTATAAATGTGTCGTCTCCGCTCGATGAGAATGTGATTATACGAGCAGTCAAGCTTAATAAATATTTTGGCGAAAAACATGTTCTCAAAGATATCGATTTTGAGGTCCGCAAAGCTGAGGTGGTTGCTTTAATTGGTCCAAGTGGCTCAGGGAAGAGTACGTTGATTCGCTGCTTGAATGCGCTGGAACGGGCGACCAGTGGTGAGATCTATATTCATGGAGAGAGGCTTGATCCGTTTCTCTCTGTGAAACAACTTAGTCCGATCCGGCGCGAACTGGGGATGGTTTTTCAGAATTTCAATCTGTTTCCCCATATGACTGTGTTACAAAATGTTATTGAAGCTCCGTTGCTCGTGCGTAAATTATCGAAGGATCAGGCCGTTGCCCTGGGGGAACAACTCCTGACCAAAGTGGGTCTTTTTGAGAAGCGTGATGTCTATCCCAGCCGTCTCTCTGGTGGACAGAAACAGCGTGTGGCGATTGCTCGCGCCCTGGCAATGCATCCTCGTGCGCTGCTCTTCGATGAGCCAACGTCGGCCTTAGATCCCGAACTGGTGGGTGAGGTGCTCAAGGTGATGAAAGATCTGGCTTATGAGGGCAGTACGATGGTAGTGGTCACGCATGAGATGCAGTTTGCACGCGATGTTTCTGACCGCGTTGTATTTATGGCTGATGGCTCGATTGTGGAGCAGGGTGATCCCGAAGAGCTGTTCAGAAAGCCTCAGCATCGGCGCACACAGGCATTTCTGGAACGCGTGCTTTCCGTTTTACCGTAGGCATTCTATTTTTCCTGATTTGCACTAGAAAGGTATGACAATGGATGAACTGAGCAGACGCATATTTTTACAACGGGTCGGACAGGTTGGTGGACTGGTTACCGCTGCCGGATCATTAGAGGCTCTTCTGGTAGCTTGCGGCGGCAACGTCTCAACCACGTCTACCGCGACCGGCGGGGCAACTGCCAGCACGCAAAAAATTGAGAGCAAAGGTCTCAAGGTTCCTGCCCTATTCCAATGGGGTTCCACTTCGGATGGCGGCGCTCCCTATGTCTTTCAAGATCCCAAAGATCCGACCAAGTTGGTGGGCTTTGAGGTCGAAATTGCCGATGCTATATCGAAATTATTGAATGTAAAGGCGAAGCAGGTCGAGACCGATTATGCGCAACTGGAGCAGGCGTTGCAGGCCAACAAGTTTGATGTGGTGATGAACGGCTGGGAGGTGACGGAAGATCGCAAGAAGACCGAGATATTCTCTCAACCCTACTATCGCTATGGACAGCAAATTGTTGTGCGTGGGAACGATTCGCGTTTCTCCAAATTTACCGACAAGGATACGCTCTCTTTGAAGGATCTGGAAGGCTATACGGTTGGCACGGGAGCAAGCTATAAGGCGGCGGAGATTCTCGCGACCGACACGAAGATCAAGCTCAAGACGTATGACCCCGATCTACCTTTCAACGATCTGGCTCTTGGTCGCATCGATGCGGTGCTCATCGATCTGCCCATTGTGACCTATTATGTACTCGGTATCGGCACGGGCGGCCAGGCCAACCCCAAGCTGAAGTCCATTGGTGAGCCTTTTGAGACCAGTGATTATGTGATTGGCTATAATAAGAGTAACGCCAACGCCTCGGTCTTACAGAAAGAAATCGATCAGGCAATTGCTCAGCTCAAAAGCGACGGCACCTTGCATCAGATTTTGCAGCGCTGGAGCTTATGGAACGATCAGCAAGCCCAGATCGGCACCAAATAATCGACATCGGTGTGCAACATAGGTTGTGGTAGATGCTCAGGAAGTCTTCAACTTATGTTGCATCTTTTACTTTAAAAATCCTATCCTCTACAGGAGGCGTGTTGCTTTATGGATTGGAGTATCGTGCAAAGGGCGCTCCCAGCCTTTCTCACCGGTGCCTTAAATACCATTATCTACTGCGTTTCCGCGTTTCCACTGGCTCTGTTCTTCGGCATGCTGCTCGCTTTGATGAGTAGCTCTCGCTTTGTCTGGCTACGCGTCCCGGCTCGGACCTACATCGAGATCATTCGCGGAACGCCGATGATTGCTCAGCTTTTCATTATTTATTATGCTTTTGGAGCCATTGTTGCCAATCTTGGCTTTCCCTCGCTGATTAATTCTTTGACGGCAGGAATTGCTTCTCTGGCTATTAACTACGCTGCCTACGAGGCTGAGGTTTTTCGGGCTGGATTCCTTTCCGTCGATCGTGGGCAGACGGAGGCGGCTCTCTCGCTGGGTTTCACTTCAGGTCAGAATTTCTTTCGTGTCCTGTTACCGCAGGCGATTCCTCTGATGATCCCTCCTTTTGTCAACGATTTTATCTATATGCTCAAAGATTCGGCCATTGTCAGCGTGATTGCTGGCACCGAACTCACCTCTGTTCTGACCTACTGGGTCTCTCGCAACGGGAGCAACCCTATCCCGCTTTATGCGATGGCGATAGTCCTCTATTTGTTGCTTAGTTTGCCGACATCGTATGTCGCAAGGCTGTTTGAGCGCAGGTTACGGGCCGCCTTATAAGAAATCACGCGCCTGGTTTTGTTGAAGCACTCTGTTGGACTGCGAGGTATCACAATTATGGCAGATATATCGAGACGACCTTCCGAAGATATACCTTCCCGGCTGAGGAGCCGTGCCGTGGGAGGTCCCCGTTCCTGGCTGGTGAGCCTGGACTATCTGTTCTACGTGCTGGTTGCCCTGGTTATCGTTGGTATTTTTTATTATTTCTACTCCTTCAACCATTTGATTTTGCTCTACCTGCCGGTTTTTCTGCGGGGAACGCTGGTGACACTGATTATTTCGCTTATCGGTGCTATTTTTGCGATTGTATTCGGCTTTATTGGAGCAATGGGGCGTCTGTCGCGCTTCCCCATTCTGCGCTGGTTGGCAACTGGCTATGTTGAGGTCATTCGTGGCACGCCTGTGCTGGTGCAGTTGTTGCTGTGGTATTACGGGGTTGGCTTTGTCCTCTCAAATATTGGCTTTGATCCATACAGTTCGGCCTTTCAATTTATGACCGTCTTACAGAACAATAGTCTGGTGCCAGACGCCTTTAACGGCTACTTTTACGGGATTATCGGCCTCAGCTTTAACTATGGTGCGTACCTGACCGAAGTCTTTCGTTCGGGTATCGAGTCCGTAGACAAGGGGCAGACGGAGGCGGCTCTGAGCCTGGGTTTACACACTCGGCAGATTATGCGCCACATCGTTTTGCCGCAGGCTATTCGGATTACAGTGCCGCCGTTTACCAATAACTTTATTACGCTGATACAGGATAGCGCCTTGCTCTCTGTGCTTGCAGTCATTGAACTGGAGCATGAGACTTACGCGCTGGCCCTGCCGCAGATCGATGCGAACAACAAACTGTTTGTTTTCGTTTTCGGCGCTCTTTTCTATCTGATCCTCTGCTATCCCCTTTCCCTGTTTGCCCGCTATTTTGAGTCCCGTTTGGCGGTGGCATATTAATAATGAACCGGGAAATGATGTTTCGTAGTCTCGCAATGATGAATTTTTACGAACAAACTATGAAATTACATTCCCCCTTCGGGTGAAAAACTCATCATCGCGTTTGGTTCGGCTCCATAAGCGGTTGCACCAACGCGATGAAGAAGCCTCTTATTCGGGAAACTGTTTCCTCTCACGCAGGCTTTTGAGGCTGATAATGGAGCGCAACGACTCCTGAACTGAATGTCTTGGTATTCAAGAGTTTCAGCGTAGTGACGCCCATCTGTTCAAAGATACGTGGCCCTTCTCCGAAGGCAAACGGAAACACGAGCAGGTGGAACTCATCGATCATGCCAGTTTGAAGCATCGTCTGTGTCAGTTCTCCCATACCATACTGCAACAAACTCTTACCCGGTTCTTGCTTGAGCTTCCTGATCTCCGAAACTACGTCTCCCTTTATGAGGCTGGCATTCCATTGCAGTGGCTCTTGTAGGGTTCGGGATGCGACATACTTGGGCATGCTGTTGATCCTGTCCGCTTCTTTTCCTTGCCTGGTCGGCCAAACCTGGGCGAAGCCCTCGTAGGTCTTTCGACCCATCAAGAGCGCGTCTGGCATGAACAAGAGGTCGTTGAGGTGTTCTTGAACATCTACGCTATGGTATGGGTGAATCTGCTTCCAAAACTCTATCTCCCCACCTACAACTCCATCGACAGACACTTCAGCTTCTACAATTACTTTTCTCATGGTCGTTTTTCCTCCGTTTGTTACTCCATTTAAGACTCGCCTGTTCATCGGCTAGTAATAGTATGTATCAACGGAAGAGTCTTGTATTGTATAAAAACGACAGTTGTTCAGGCCGGCTTTGCCGAAGGATTTGAGTGGGGGTTTGACCTATAAAGTACTTCATCGACCGGATTAGATGCGCCTGATCAAAATAACCTGCTTCGTGAATAGCCTCGATTATCGAGACACCTTGTTTTAAGAGAAGTGTTGCGTAGCGAGCGCGTTCGATTTGGCGAATCGCGGCATGGGTGACTCCGGTTGATTGCACGAAACGACGCTGAACGGAGCGCAGGGAGAGATCTTTGAGTTGTCCTTGTAACGCAGTGCCTACGACGGGTTCATACACCAGGAGACCCTTACGCGCCAGCCAGTGGACAAAGGTGTCCGCATTCTCATAGGTGGGAAACTGGAAGGTCGAACCAGACAACCAGACGGCTTTTCTCGTGACCTGCGGCAGGGTCAGATCTCCATTCACAAGGTTTCTGGCAGGCAGATGGGGCAGAAACGTACCTAGTTTAAACAGAATGCCGAACCACTCTCTGTCGGTAGGGCAATCACCCAGCGGCGTGGCTTTGGTCTCTGGACCCCGCACTGTCAGACTCATCTTGCCATCGTAGGTGGTTACGACGATCTGCCAACGGCTCTGAGCAATAGAGAGCAAAGGGTCGGTCCCCTCGCTATGAGCGTGCCAGATCCGTTCGACAAAAGGCGAGTCCGAGAGCCGTTCATCGTCAATGATATACATACTTTTCCCTCCGCTCTATTGGACTCAAATACTCTCTTACGAGAGTGGGATGGAACAAGACCTTCCAGTTGCTCTGTTGCAACCAGGTTCTCTTCTCCCCCACAGAAGGATACCACAAGGAAAGACATCATCAAAGAGCCACCTTTTGCTCTTCTTTCCAGACCATTTTCGCGTCATCAATCGACGCTTGCTCTGTTCAGATGGAAGGGTTGAGCCATGTTCTTCTGCCCATGAATGGGGAACTGATCAGATGGAAGCCTGCTTGATTAGCTGTAGGGGAATACGCGCTATTTGCCGTTGTGTTTCAGCATATGCATCTGTTATATTCGTTATATCTTCTTGTTTCGTTTCTTTACGTCTTTGTTCAGGTAAAGGAATAATAGTCTATGAGTGTAGAGCAGTCTGAAGCCGATCGCGCATGGGCAATTGAGTTGCATGGCATCGATCCGATCAAGGATGAGGAGCGGCATGGCTCACCATTTGAGTTGTTCTGGATCTGGTTTGCTGGAAACATTGGTATTCTAGGCGTCGTCTATGGTGGTATCCTGGCGGGTGCTGGCTTGAATCTCTGGCAGAGCATTTTTGTGGCCTTGATCGCTTCCGGCGTCTCCTTTGCGCTGGTTGGCGTCTTGAGCATC
>JAICIM010000159.1 GCA_025928885.1 Ktedonobacteraceae bacterium
GCGGGTGCATATTTATCATATACAATGCGTCGTGCCAGCGCGTCTTCTTCGCCGTCCCGCACGTCGCGTGCCAGCCCGGAGAAGTGCTGCGTGCCGATCCTGATGCGTACCTGCGGCGTTTGGCGTGCATTGCGCACCCAATCGGACTTCTCACGGCCACCGGCCAGCATGTAGAGCGTGGTTTGATCGAGGGCAAACCAGATCTCTATGGTATGATCGCGCCCGCTGCGCCGCCCGGTCGTAGTCAGATAACAAAAAGGCTCACGAGCTAATACTTGCAATGTCTCTTCCATTGGTGCTCCTTGTTTAATGAGATATATGTTCTCTCTACCTCCTTTATACCTGATTTCAACACGTTGAGCATTGTCCTCTCGGACAGCCTTTCGTCAACACAACAAAGAAGCCTGCAAGAGCAGGTATCGCACCCTCTCTGCAGGCTTCGCTCTCAAAAAACTATGCTCCTTTTCGCTGTCGATACGCCTCGTGCGCCTTTTCGAGAAACGCCAGTTCCTCTTTGCTATAGAAGTCGGGGAAGGGCTTCTGCTCGGCGGGCAGTTCGTTGTAGTTGTTCCACCAGTTTTTGAGACCAGCGCCTATGTCCGCATCGCCCTGTGTGAATTCGGCAATCAGCGCCTGTTCCTGCTCAATTACCGCCTGAGCTTCCGGGCTGGCTGGATCGGCTCCCTGCGCCGTAAGTTGCCGAACCCCTGCCTGAACTGCTCCCCATTGCTGATCGGCCCTGTGCTGATCCTCCTCTGTCCACTCGCGCCTTTGCGTCAGCTTCTGCGCTGCTTCCGGCGAGTAGGACTTCTCAGACAGCTTTCTCATCATCTCCCGCTGTTCAGAAGTAAAGTACTTATTGACCCAACCTTCGTTCTGTTCCATTTGAATCGCCTGGATCACTTTTACAATTGCCTGCCAGTTCTCCTCTGCACAATCAAAGGCATGCTCCCGCAACACGTGTTGAGTTTCGCTGATAGCCTGAATGATGTTGTCAAGCTGCATGCGCCGCTCCCGCATCATCGCCTTTTGCATCGCCAGCACCTCATGCAGGCGCGTCGGTCCGCTGCTCAGGCAGGCTTTAATCTCCTTGAGCGAGAAGCCCAGAAATTTGAGGGCCAGAATTTGCTGCAGCGTCAGCAGGTCGTCGTCGCTGTAGAGCCGATAGCCCCCCTCCGTGTAATGCGAGGGCGATAGCAGGCCCACCCTGTCATAATAGCGCAAGGTGCGCAGCGACACCGAAGCCTTCAGGGCAAACTCGCCCGTGTAATACAATCGTGAACCCAGGATCTTCCTCCTTTCTGTTAAGCAGTATAAAGGCTGACGTAACGTCATATGCAAGCCCTTTATACCACCAATTTCGCTCCCGCCACTCGTTTTTTCATCAAGACTTACAAATGAAGAGCGCTTTTTCTTGCCAGCTATCCTATCAAGCGTGCTCTTTTCTATCGTGCGCAAGTTTCCTCTATAAGCAAAGAAGTATGCACCGGTACTTTTCTCCCAAAATGCAACATAGAGATCTTTAAATCGCTTCATTACTAGTAGGGAGGAAGGTGTGAGCAATGGATTGTTATCAACGCACCTCCTCAATACCTTGCTCTCAGTATTTTTGTAGAAAAGGATTTATCGATGAAAACACCTGCTTCGTCAGAGCAAAAGGCCACACGACTGCATATTGTGCTCCCTCTGTGCGCTCTGCTGCTGCTGGCTATGTTGGGGCTGCAACCATCGGGCCATGCGACCGCTGCCTCGTCATCGACGGCAGAGCAGGCTTTCACCCAGGCATCCCAGGAATCGGGCGTGCCGGTCGAACTTCTCAAAGCTCTCTGTCAGATGGAGGGCCACTTGAGCATGCATGGAGGCATCCCCAGCGTCGGCGAGGGCTACGGCTGCATGAACCTCGTGCATACTGAAACCACCGATGGCTGCAAAGTGATGATTGAGAACCGGGGCGACGCCTGCACCCATCACTTCACCCGCAGGCAGATCGACACGCTCGGTCACTCCGCTCAACTTCTGGGCGTGAGCAGCGACCAGATCAAGAGCGATTTTGCCACCAATATTCGGGCCGGGGCTGCGATTTTGCACGAGCAAGCGATCGCGCACTCCTCCACGCACACGCTGCCCACCCAGCTCTCCGACTGGTACGATGCGGTTGCCGCTTATAGCAACGCCACCGTTCCTGCGACCGCAACCATGTATGCCGATGCCGTCTTCAAGCTGATCCAGAGCGGCTTTACGGCCACCACTGATAGCGGCGAGACCATCACCCTGGCCCCGCAAAGCGTGACGCCCAAACATACAACAAATCTGAGCGTCAACGCCAGCGCCACCAGTAGCAGCACTCTTCCGGCT
This sequence comes from Ktedonobacteraceae bacterium, assembly GCA_025928885.1. GTDB lineage: Bacteria > Chloroflexota > Ktedonobacteria > Ktedonobacterales > Ktedonobacteraceae > JAICIM01. Next base: position 2,356 of record JAICIM010000159.1, read on the forward strand.
GGTTGCACAACGGCAAAGGCCGAGTATGCCCCGGCGATTAACTGCATTATCGATCAAGCGACTCACGATTGCAACACGGTTGCCAGCGATCAGCCCTGCAATTACGAGTCGGCCAATCGCCCGCAGGATCTCGATATTTCGCGGATCGTGATTCACGATATTGAGGGCAGTGCTCTGGCCGCCCTGGCCACCTTCCAGGACGCTAGCAGCGCCGTCAGTACGCACTATATCGTTGATACCGATGGCACGGTCTATCAGGTCTTGCGCAACGAGGATATCGGCTATCAGGCCGGTAACTACTGGTATAATCAGCACTCGATCGGTATTGAGCATACAGGCTTCGATGCCACCGGCTATCAGTGGTACAATGCGACGGAGTATCTGGCATCCGCCAAACTGGTTGCCTATCTCATTAATCAGTACCACATTCCGTTTAACCACGACTATATTGTTTCGCACGGCACGATTCCCTCGCCTACGCTGGGGACCAGCCCCAACCATGTCGATCCCGGTCCATACTGGCTCTGGGAGTACTACGGCAAACTGATTGCACAGCAACACGTTCCCCTGCCGCCAGTTTCGCGCCATGCCGGGCTGGTGACGCTGCTCCCGCCCACCGGTCGCAAGCCGTTTGGTCCCAACGGTACAGAGACGCAGGACAATTTCAACTTTTTCTCCCTCTACACCGGACCCAGCACGACCTCTGGCCTGATCCCGCACACGGGCAATACTAGCGATATTACCGACGAGACCACCAATGTCGAGACCGCGATCAGCTATTATTACAGCGACCGCAAGCTTGACGAGGCTGGCACCGGCAAGATCATGTACAAGATCTGGTATGGCGAACTGGATCAGCCAGATGCGACGCCACCCAACAACCAGTATGCTCACGCGAAACAGGCATGGCTGGCTGTCCCGGCTGGCTCGGCGATCGAGGGCATCGGCTCCGGCAACGTCGTCTCGCTCAATCAGCAGGGAGCCAGTGTTGCACCGATCTATGGTCGCCCGCTGACGCAAGCAGCTGGATATCAGAAAGATCAGATCGGCGAGGCACCCATTGGCGCACTCTTCGTCTCCGCCGCAAGCGCCACCATTACAGAGGACGACGGCACCCATACGCAGTGGAGCGAGATCAACTTTAACCACCGTCAGGCCTGGGTTCCCACCAGCGAAGTGACGAAAGCGTAATAGCGACAATAGTGTCAGAAGAGGAAGGGCATTACAGCTTTTCCTCTTTCCCCTATGCTAACAGCATACATTTCCCCTTCCTTTTCTTGTCCACAACCGCTAATATAAAGTCCTGGACCACAACTTCTATTTCCTACTATTGCGCCTGGAGCAACTTTATGAAACTATTGATTCTTGGTGGTACAAAATTTGTTGGTCGCTATCTGGTTGAGGCAGCTCTGAGTCGGGGACATGAAGTGACTATTTTCAATCGTGGCCTGCATGAGGATACGCTTCCCGCGAATGTCGAACGCTTGCGAGGGACGCGCGAAGGCGATCTCAGCGCATTGCAGGGGAGGTGGTGGGATGCCGCCGTCGATACCAATGGTTATGTTCCCTCCATTGTGCAGACCTCGACCCGGTTGCTTGCCAGCGCCATCGAGCACTATACATTTATCTCAAGCATTTCCGTCTATGCAGAATTCCGTCAGCGGGGCATGGATGAAACCGCTCCTGTTGGGACCATTACGGCGGAACAGGTTCAGGAAGCTGAGCAGGTAGTGCCGCCTAAAATGGGAACCGTCGCCGTCGCATATGGCCCCAACTATGGCCCCTTGAAGGCGCTCTGTGAACAATCTGCAGAAGCTGCCATGCCGGGCCGCGTGCTCGCTATTCGTCCGGGTCTGATCGTTGGTCCACACGATTACAGCGACCGTTTCACCTACTGGCCTCATCGTATGGCGCAGGGTGGAGAGGTGCTGGCCCCCGGTTGGCCCAACGACCCGGTGCAACTCATCGATGTGCGCGATCTGGCCGAGTGGACGCTTCGGATGATAGAGGCTCGTCAGACCGGTATCTACAATGCGACCGGGCCAGAGCAGCCAGCCACGATGCAAGAGGTGTTGGAAGTCTGCAAAGCAGCCAGCCGCAATGACGCACACCTGACCTGGGTTGATGAGTCATTCCTGCTTGAAGCTGGTGCCGTTCCCTGGTCTCAGATCCCGTTCTGGCTTCCTGATAAGGAGTATATCGGCCATCAAACCATCGATTGCCAGAAGGCTCTAGCAGCGGGCTTGACCTTCCGCCCTCTACTCCAGACCGCCCGCGATACGCTTGCATGGAGCCTGCAACGTCCCGCTGATATACACTGGGAAGCTGGTCTGGCGCGAGAAGATGAGGCACGGTTTTTGCAAGCATGGCATCAACACCAGCAGAAATAACAGTTACCGCCTTATAACATAGTAAAGATTAGGCAATAAACTTTTTGTTGCCTAACAGATCATCCATATGCTATACTTGTTGGGCTACATCCGTTAGGCAACAAAATCTCAAAGGAAGCTCTATGCCCAGGCATACCTCATCTCAATTGCGCTGGTCCGAACAAGCACAGCGCTATTTGCTCTTCATGGGCGATCAGGCCAGCACCGAAGCCTTCACCGGCGATTGGCTTGAGCAAACGGCCTCGTTCGCTTTTCAGAGTCGGTGGGGGATGCATTATACCGTGCGCAAGCAGCAGGTACAGCGCGGGGGAGGCTACTGGTATGCGTATCGCCGCCTGCATGGGCGCATCGTCAAGCGTTATCTTGGCAGAACCGGCGATCTCACTTTTGCTCGCTTAGAAGAGATTGCTCGTCAGCTGGAAAGCCTCGCGCCTCAATCCGCTTCAGAGGAGGAAACAGAGCAGGAGACGCTTCAGGTTTCAACGGTTGCAAGCGTCGAGGAGATCCCGGTTGAAGCGCCTCAGCTGCTGCTATCAAAGTTCTCGCCGCCGCGCCTGCATCCGTTCTTGCTCGATCGGTCGCGCCTGTTCGCGCTGCTCGATGCCAGCCGGGCCTGCCATCTCACGCTGATTTCAGCGCCAGCGGGGTTTGGCAAAACAACGCTTGTCTGCCAGTGGATGGCCGCACGACGCACACAGCCCGATTTTCCATCGCTGGCCTGGGTTTCGTTAGAGCCTGCCGACAACGATCGGTTGCGCTTCTGGCGCTATCTTATCGCCGCCTGCCAGACGTTCCAGATCGATCTTGCTCCCGTCCAGGCTGCGCTACAGGCCGTAAACCCGCAGCCGCCGTTTGTCCCCTCATCGCTGGAACCGCTGCTCACCGCTCTGCTCAACGCCCTTGCCCATTGTCCAGCGCAGGGCATTCTGGTGCTGGAAGATTACCATGTCATCACCGCGCCGGAGATCCAGGAGACGCTCTCCTTTTTTCTTGAACACCTGCCGCCCTCGCTCCATTTCATCATAGTGACACGCAGTGATCCCGGCTTCTCGCTGGCCCGACTACGCACCCGCCAGATGCTCTACGAAATCCGTACCGCCGACCTCCGTTTCTCGCAGGAGGAGACCGCCATCCTGCTCCATCATTCCCTGCCCTTTCCGCTAACATCTGAGGCTATTCAGCGCCTCCATGCGCATCTACAGGGCTGGGGTGCCGGGCTACATCTGATTGATCTGGCGCTGCGGCGAACCACCACTCCCGCCGAGGGAGAGCGAGTGCTGACGCTCTTTGCCCAAAACAACGCCTCCCTGCAAGAATACTTTGTCACTGAAATACTTGAGCCACAATCCGAACCTGTGCAACAATTTTTGCTTGAAACGAGCTTCCTCACGCGCCTGACCGCTTCTCTCTGCGATGCCGTGACCGAACAGCAGCACGGTCGGGAGATGCTGGCGCTATTGGAGCGCGTCAATCTCTTTCTCGAACCGCTTGACGACGCCTCGCAGCAGTGGTATCGCTATCATGCGCTCTTCGCCGAAGCGATGCGCAACGAGGCCCGGCGTCGCTTTGGCGCAGAGCAGGTGTGTCAACTCTCTCTGCATGCCTCTCGCTGGTATGAAACGCATGACTTTGCGCATGAAGCTATCGATGCCGCCCTCGCCGCTCAGGATAACGAGCGGGCCGCAGCCTTGATCGCCCGTTCGATCCAGGAGCACACCTTCCCTGGAGAGATCCATACCCCTCATACCTTGCAGCACTGGTTAGAGCAGTTGCCCCAGGTCGTGTTGGAGCAGCACCCCGTCCTCTGCTTGAGCTATGCCGCCGCGCTGCTCTTTCAGAGCGCCTCATGGCAGCCCGATGTTCAGACCGTCCCCGGAATGGAACATCTCTTGCAGACAGCCGAGCAGCATTTCCACGCCGGGCATAATCTGACGAAGTTGGGCGAACTGTTTGCATTTCGTGCGCTCTTTGCCTTGCGGTTGAACAACATACAGGAGGCAATCAGCGATGCGGAGCAGGCACTTGCATGGTTGCCCTCGACGCATCGCCTCTGGCGCGGTTTCGCCCTTTGCATTGTTGCGGAAAAATGGCTACGGAGCGGCCATATTCAGCAAGCCCGCACAGCCCTGTTTGAGTCCTACACCCTCTGCGCTGCCGTGAAGAACCACTTTTTCAAACGGGTTGCTCTCATCAAGCTTGCTCAGCTCTATTTTGAGATGGGGGAGATCCAGCAGGCCCGCACCTCGTTTCGGCAGGCGCTGGCAGAGGCGCAGGAGGATGAGCAAACGAGCATGCTGTTCCACTGGCGCTGCATTGCGCTGCTTGGTCTGGCGGCGCTCTATTATGAGGGAAACGACCTGGAGAACGCGCAGTACTATGCACAGGAAGCAATCACTCTCAGCCAGTCTCGCAACCTGCTCCATCATGAGGTGTCTGCAACGCTCATCCTCGCTCGTGTCCAGCAAGCGCGGGGAGAGGCCGTTGTTGCCCAACAGCAACTTGTCACCCTGCTTGAGAAGATACCCATCTCCGCGCCGCAACTTGTGCAAGAGGTCCAGACCGCGCAGGCCGCGTTGGCGCTCCCCACTGGCGATCAAATGTTTGTGCAGCGCTGGGTAGCCGGTCGTGCTCCTCATCCCGATTTCTCACAGGAGAGCGAGGCAGAGCTGCTCGTCTGCCGCTGGTTGCGCATCCAGGGCAGGCTGGAGGAGGCCGCGCCCCGGCTTGAGCGCCTGTTAGAGACCGCTCACAGGCTGGGTCATGGCCGCTGTGTACTTGACGTTCAGATCGAGATGGTGCTGGTCGCCGTCGCTGAGAAGCGCAAGGACGAGGCGTTACATCTGTTGCGCGAGGTGCTGGCTGAAGGATTACTAAGAAACGCTCATAGCCCATTCATCGACGCCGGAGAACAGATGGCAAGCGTGCTGCGTTCCCTGCTCCCGCAGTTGCATGATCAAGCTCTGCTTGCCTATGTGCGCACCCTCCTGAGCACCTTCCCCCATCAACAACACGCCGGAGCACAGTCCGCGCTGATCGAGCCGCTCTCGCCGCAAGAACTGCGCGTGTTACATCTCCTCGCTCAACATCGCTCCAATGCGGATATTGCCGCCTCCCTGGTCGTTTCGGTCAACACGGTTCGTACCCAGGTGCAGAGCATTTATAGCAAACTGGGCGTCCACAATCGCAGCGCCGCCAGCGAACTTGCTCGCGAGCTTGACCTCATTTAAAGCTCCCCTTTCACCGGACGAATCATGCATGCAATCACCCCACCAGATGAGGGCAAATCATCCATCTGAACAGTACACTACTGACATCAACAAAACACCGCTCCCGTGACAACGGGACACAGAGAACAACATACCGTGTACTTTCAGAGAGGAAGAAAGAACATCATGATAAGCTCAACATTTCCCTATGAGAAAAAGAGGCTGTCCGTTTTTGGGTTGGAGATGGCCTATATTGATGAGGGCCAGGGCGACCCCATCGTTTTCCTGCATGGCAATCCCACGTATTCCTATGTTTGGCGCAATATCATTCCGCATGTGCAGGGGCTTGGCCGCATTATCGCGCCCGATATGATCGGCATGGGCGATTCGCAGAAGCTGCCCGTTAGCGGCCCCGACTCCTATACCTTCGTTGAGCAGCGCCGCTACCTTGATGCGCTGCTTGAAGCGTTGGGCGTGCATGAGCGCGTCACGCTGGTTGGTCACGACTGGGGCGCGGCTCTGGCGTTTGATTGGGCGCATCGTCATCCTGATGCTGTGCGTGGCATCGCCTATATGGAGGCCGTGATCGAAACCGTTTCGTGGAGCGAGTCGTCCGAGGTTGTTCGTACGCGCTTCCAGGCTATGCGCTCTTCGCAGGGCGAACAAATGGTGCTGCAACAAAATTCGTTTATCGAGTTCAATCTGCCCAAAACGGTGCTGCGGACCCTCTCCGAAGAGGAGATGAACCAGTATCGCCGTCCCTATACAGAACCGGGCGAGGGGCGACGCCCGATGCTTTCCTGGGCGCGTCAACTGCCAATTGAGGGGGAGCCTGCCGATATCACCGCGATTATCACCGCCTCCGCTGAGTGGCTCGCTCATAGCGACATTCCTAAATTGCTCATCCAGGCCGTTCCTGGCACACGAAATCCCAGCAAGCCCCCTGTAAATCACTCGTGGCCCGCTCAAATTGAGGTTGCTGTGCGTGGACATCACACGCCGCAAGAGGACTCTCCCGACGAGATCGGACAGGCACTTGTTAGCTGGTTAAATGCGTTTGTACTGAAATAATAGAAATAAAGAGATAAGTCATGAAAACAATTCTTTGGGCCACATTAACTGCTAATGGAAATTATGCTCAATCCAGTCCTGAAAATCCACCAAAACCGGAAGCATTGCAGGATTTCGCTATGCAGGCCGGGGCCGCTGGCAATTTCATTGTTGGTCGTCGCACCTTTATGGGTATGCTAGAAAGCAGCCAGGGGATACAGAACGAGCAAACAGGCAACCCTTTTGCCGGCCTTGATATCGTCGTGCTTTCTCAGAGCGTTAAGGAGATCCCAGGCGTTACAGTGGTGGAGTCGCCGCAAGCCGCTCTCGCCTACCTGCAAGCGCGGGGCCACACAACGGCCCTCCTCTCAGGTGGTGCGGACCTGCACAACGCCTTTCTCGCTCAGGGGTTGGTTGACGAGGTGATCTTTGACATCGCGCCGGTCTTCGAGGGCAAGGGCTTCAACCTGCTGCTCGACCAGGACCGCTACCTGTACAAACACGTCCAACTCTTGGATTGCAAGCCGCTCGGCTCCGGCGTCGTGCAATTGCGCTACTCATTGACCCGATAATAAGCTTTTACGAATAAAACCGGCAATGAATGTCGTAGCCGCGCGACTTTATCGCGCTCTTGGTAAATGACCTACCATGTGAGCAACTTTTGCCCTCAAACATGAGCAGTTGCCCTCAATCTTGAGCGGCACAACCATTGGTAACGGATCAAGCCGCTCTAGAAGCGAATGGTTGCCAATCGTTTTTGTAAATGAGGAAGGAGGAAAGAGATCCTTCATTTTTCTGTTACGGTGGAAAAGCTGAATAGCAAAAACGTTGATTTCTTGGGACATTCAGCTCAAGAAACCAACGCTTCTGAATCCGAGAAGTCGCGACTTCTCACCCGCTCTCGGCCAGCGTTAGCTCCGGACGCGGTAGCGGATATGTGTGGCCTGCGGCGTAGCGACCACCCTGACGATCTCTAACTCGACGCGCGACGGCAACACGTCGAAGAGCCGTCGTCCGCCGCCGAAGAGCACCGGGATCTGATGGATCTGCACCTCGTCCAGCACCCCGGCTTCGAGCGCCCGTTGTGCGGTGTAGGCGCCATGTACCAGCACGTTGCGCTCCCCTGCGGCAGCCTTAGCCTGTGCCATCGCGCTGACGATATCGGTCACATACGTCACCAACGGATAGCTAGCCACCGAGGGACCGGGCGGTCGATGGCTGACCACGAAGATGCGGACACCGTTCCGTTCTCCGCCCCAGTGATCAACCTGCTCCACGGTCCGCCGACCCGCCACGATTGCACCGTAAGCGTTCTCTTCGTCTACCACTTCTCCGGCCAGCCCTTCCGGGTGAAAGTTCTCCCCGTACCACTCATGCAACCGCATGAAGCCGTCGCCGCCCGGATTCTCCGGTGTATCGTTGGGACCGGCGATGTAGCCGTCGAGGGACATCGACATGTAGAGCACTGATCGAGACATTTGACCTCCTCTGTTCTCGCTCTTGCGCTGGTGGAACTTCTCACCAGACATCTCTGGCAAAGGATAGCACAGCGACGAGGGCAGGCACAATCACCCTTTTGGGTAATTGTGCCAGGTGATGCGCAAAAGAGGAGTCGGAACCGTTAGTGAATGCTCATCTGGCTCCACCACCAGTTTCATCGTCGCAACAAACGACCGTTTTCTGGCACTCACTGTTCAGCTTTTCTCGTGGGAAGCGCATCGCCTCCGCGAGTTTGAGCATCGTGATGGGAAGAGGATCAAAACACATACCCTCATCTCGCGTCTCATTTTCTGTGAGGTGAGATGAGCAACTGACACTCACAGGAGAGGTTTTTTTGTAAGCTGGAACAACCAGCTTATCCTTAACGGAACTGAGAGGGTTTTTCTGTTGGGACCCCAAATAATAAGCACTGAATTTACAAAAACAGTACGTGGCGCTTCGCGCTACGAGCGGATTTTCATTCGATCAATGGTTGTGCTGCTCAGGATTGGGGGCAAAAGTTGCTCACATGGTAGGTCATTTACCAGCTCTTCATACAATGCCCGATAAAGTCGCGCGGCTACGACACATTTTGCTGTTAATAGGAAAATTTCATAATCGGCGGAGAGCAAGATCCAGGAAGTTTTTCCCGTGGGAGCATGGTAAGCTAGAGGTCAGCTCTCTCAAAAACATGCAGAGGGCCGCTAGACCTGCAAATGTTCTCGATCCACCGAGATTTGAAGGCTGTTGCCGATAGGAGAAAATCGCATGAGTAAAGTTGCTTGCTCGATTGCCATGTCATTAGATGCTTTTGTTGCCGGACCCAACCAGCGTTTTGAAAAACCCTTTGGAGACATCGCTGAAGATTTACTCCACCACTGGATGTTTGATGAGCCAGAAAAACACCGGGCTGAATTGGATGCATTGTTGGATGCGGGGGCGTTCATTATGGGAAGCAATATGTTTGGTCCAAAAGAAAAGCGCGAGAGTGCCGACTGGAAGGGCTGGTGGGGAGAGAATCCGCCCTACCATGCGCCTGTCTTTGTCCTGTCTCAAAAGCGGAGAGACCCTATTGTTATGGAGGGTGGTACAACGTTCATCTTCGTTGCAGACGGCATTGAAGCAGCATTGGCACAAGCAAAAGAGGCAGCCGGAGAGAAACCTGTGGCGATAGCAGGCGGCGCACATACCGTCAATCAATATCTGGCAGCCGGACTTATTGATGAGTTGTGGCTCCATATCGTCCCCGTCACCA
>JAICIM010000732.1 GCA_025928885.1 Ktedonobacteraceae bacterium
CAAGAGCAACAAACTCCTGCAATAGACCAGCGTCGCAGCAAGATCGAAGAAGTTTTCTATCCACTTCGGATGGTATGCTGACAGCTCTAGCGCCGATGCTGCTTGTTTGTCGATGGAGGCATGCATAGTTGTAGGCAGCAGTTGAAAGCAAGCTGCTAGATAAAGGAAAAGATATGGACCCGGCGAGAGCGCCAATGCATTTCATGCTAGACTGTGAGAGGATGAGGTGTGAGATGCAAGGAAAAAGACATAGAGGCATAGAGAGCCAGTCGTGGCTTTTTTAGCGACGAAGGAGAGATAAATGAACGAGCTTGAGACGGCAATGGGAGTGGCGATGGCGTTGAAGTATCTGCGCGAACAGATCAGAGAGCGTCATCAAGATCAAGATATAGCGATAAGACAAACTATCGTACAGTCAAGCGCTCAAATAATCGGGCGGTTTCTGATGACTATCGGCGTGGAGATGCAGATTACAGGGAAACGCCTGATCACAGTGGGGCAACATGAAGCTGGTTGTTGAGTTGGTCAGTGCATATTGGAAAGGAATTGCCTGTGTATCCTTCATACGAATCACTCCGTATCGTTCATGAGCAAATGGTGCAGGAGGTTCAGGATCGAGCACACATCCAGACCGAATTGAAAGAGGCTCGACCGCAGCGCTCAGGCTTGCACACCCTGCTTGGCCTGTTGAGAAAAGCCTCGCCTGCACCAATAAAGCCGTATTATGCAGAATGTGGTTGCTCAGAAATTTCTTCGTAGTTGCGCGACTTTATCGCGCTGGTCCACCATATCCAAAAGTGGCACCAGCGCGATAAAGTCGCTCCCTCGTTCGGCTGCTTGTGTGGAGCGAGAGCGCGATAAAGTCGCGCAACTACGAAAAGAGGGATTACCAGCTTCATTTGCTGCCATTGACCGGAGAGGCGAGGTGCATATATGCTATTGGTGCTTGAGTTTGCGGTCTTCTCGATTTTTTGTGTGCAGCGAGGTGATGAGTATGGCACGCACAACCCCACGCGTTGAGCAGAATATATTGGTCTTGCCCACAAACAAGAATAGCCCTGTCCCGGTGGGTTCGCAGCAGTGGTACTCCTGGTTATCTGATGAGGAGAACGGCCTGTTTTACTTTGTCAATGAAACAGGCTCGTTTACTGCCCGTAAGGAGCGCCGGAAGCGGGGCGGATGGTACTGGATCGCGTATCGCAGCCGTGAGGGGCGATTGGTGAAAACGTATATCGGGCGTAGTGAAGATCTGACCCTGGAACGCCTGCACGCCGTTACCTCCCAACTTGCGGCATCCGGTCACGCCGCTCACAATCCAACGCTCTCGGCCCATCCCATCATGGCCGCGAAATTTGCGCCGTCCCCGCTTGCCATGCGTACCTATCACATCGTCGAGCGCAGTGCCTTGCTTGAGCGGTTGGAGGCCAGCTTACGCGTGAAGTTGACCCTGATTATGGCTCCGGCAGGCTTTGGGAAGACGACCCTGCTGAATATGTGGTATGAGCGTTGCAAACGACAAAAAGAGCAGCCCGTCGCCTGGGTGACGCTGGATGAGCGGGACAACGATCCCAGCCGCTACTGGAGCTATCTCTGGAATGCCCTGCATCGCGAACAGAAAAGGGAAGACATCGACCTCTCCATGCTGCTCTATTCCACGCCTCAGATGCCCATTGAAAGCGTTCTTGCCGCGCTGTTGAATAGCCAGCCCGGCGGCGTCCTGATCCTGGACGATTACCACGCCATCACCAACTCACAGATCCACGAAGCGATGGAACTGTTTTTATCGCACCTGCCTCCTGATCTGCATGTAATTATCTCAAGCCGAACTGAGCCGCCGCTGGCTCTGGGACGGGCCAGAATGTATGGCGAGCTGCTGGAACTGCGCATCGACGATCTGCGCTTGAGCGAGGGCGAGATCGAATCGTTTTTGCGCGAGACGATCGGCGTAACGCTCTCTGTCGAGGAGCGGGCTATATTGGAGCAGCGCACTGAGGGCTGGGTTGCTGGTCTGTATCTGGTCGGGTTGGCGCTGCGGGGCCAATCGCGACCGGATGAGGTGTTGCAACATCTCTCTGGCAGCCAGCGCTCGCTGTTTGATTACTTCGCTGAAGAGGTATTCGCGCGTCAGCCTGCGGAGGTACAGCGCTTCTTGTTGTCCACGTCCCTGTTCCCGGAACTGACCCCGCAACTGTGTGCCGCCGTTACGGGTGATGATGAGGTCAGCGTGCAGCGCATGCTGGTCTATATCGAGCGAGCTAACATCTTTGTGGTGCCGCTTGATGAGCAGCGGCGCTGTTATCGCTACCATGCCCTCTTCCGCGAGTTTTTGCAGGAGAAGCTGAAGCGGAGTACGCCGGAATTGATTAGAGAGCTACAGTGCCGCGCAGCCAGCTGGTACGAACGGCAGGGCATGCTGGAAGAGGCGGTCGAGTGCGCTCTTGCTGCAAACGATGCCGCGCGTGCTACTCGCCTCGTTGAGCGTGTGGGAGAGGAGATGTTGTGGCGCAAAGGCGAAGTGCGTCGGCTGTTCTCCTGGTTGCAGCAGCTTCCGCCCGGCTCGTATGAAGAAAACCTCCCCCTACTCATCCTCTACGCATGGTCGTTGCTGCTTGGCGGCCAGCAGGATCAGGAGAAGGTAGAGGAACTGTTGGCAACCATCGAGAGCCGTGCCGAAGAGCAGATGGTGAGCGCGTTGAGGGGTGATATTGCTGCGCTGCATGCCCGATTGGCTGCCTTTCGCAATGAGACGGCCCAATGTGTTGCCTTCGCGCGGCAGGCACTTCAGGAGCTGCCCAAAGAGCGGGCGCTGTTACGAGCCGATGTGGCTTTCGGCATGGCTGGTATGTTTGTGGAGCCGGGCGAATCCTATCGC
>JAICIM010000625.1 GCA_025928885.1 Ktedonobacteraceae bacterium
CGCTGGGCGGCCGCGCCGCCCCCCCCCCCCCCCCCCCCCCCCCGCAACTACGAACCTCATTACCTCCTTTGGCTGAAAAAGCTCTCTTAAAATATCAATTACCTAGATAGCGCCCTTTCCTCTTCCTGAGAAAAATAGATACGATTACCGATGGAGCGGGCCGCATCTTTTTGTATACTCCCTTTGCAACCAATGTTGCGCTGAAATATAGTCGTTCATGGTTTGTAAAGGATCTATTCACTTATGTCTCAAACTGTCTCTGATGCAGCCACACCAACACGTACACAACAAATCGATCCACGTATTCTATTACTGGCACTCGGCATGTTCGCGCTGGGTACGGACGCATTTGTCATTGCCGGCGTACTGCCTGTGATCGCACGCGATATGCGGGTCACGGAGGGGCTAGCCGGCCAGCTGGTCACGGCCTTCTCACTGACCTATGGGTTCGGCGCTCCCGCCCTGGCCGCATTGGCGGGCAACTGGCCGCGCAACCGCGTACTGATGATGGCGCTGGGCGCTTTCTGCCTGCTCAATATCGGCTCGGCCCTGGCTCCCTCGTTCGCTCTGCTCACTTTGACGCGTATTCTGGCCGCTTGCTTCGCCGCGCTCTACTCGCCGCTTGCCTATACCATTGGAACAAGCCTCGCTGCACCTGAGAAGCGTGGGCAGGCACTTTCGCTGGTCCTGGGTGGCCTGACGGTCGCGACCGTTCTTGGCTCCCCACTGGGGACCTGGGTCGGCGAGCATTTTGGCTGGCGTATGTCGTTCGGGCTGGTGGCGTTACTGGCTGGCGTGGCCTGTTTAGCTCTGCTGCTCTGTGGCCTCCCTCGTGAAAACGCCGCCCCCGCTCCATCACTACGAGCGCGACTGGCCCCGATCCGCGAGCCACGCCTGCTGCTGGCACTATTGCCAACGCTGCTCTGGAACCTGGGCATCTACATCGTCTATACCTATCTTGCCCCCCTTCTTCAGCAAAATCTACATATAAGCGATATCAGTGGGGCGTTGCTGATCTTCGGGTTGGGATCGGTGCTGGGCAATTGGCTCGGTGGACAGGTCACAGATCGTCTGGGAACCACGCGACCACTTGTTACCGGCTTCGTGGCCCTGGCGATCATTCTGTGCAGCCTCCCCTTTGCGACGCGCTCACTACTTGCCGGACTACCACTGCTTTTCATCTGGGGACTCTGCTGCCCGAACATCTTTATTGCACAACAACATCGCATGCTGGGCCTCGCGCCGGAGCATACCAACGTGATCCTGGCACTGAATAACTCGATGCTTTACCTCGGCATCGCAGGTGGCGCGGCCCTCGGCGGAATCGTGCTGCACGCTCAATCGGTATCACTGCTTGGTCCTTTGGGCGCGGGCTGCTCCCTGCTCGCTCTGCTGGCACTGCTCTGCTCGATACCTACGAAGACGAGCGCAAACCGATCGGTACGCTTACTGTCGAACAGACGCTCCAGCGCCATTTCTACCGAACCGGGACCGCCGAGAGCACGCTGATCGATGGTGATTCGTTGATCTTCGGCTATCGGTATCGCAGCGCGGGCGTCCTGCTCGAACCCGGCGCAAGCGAGGCACAGTTGACGCAGCATCCCACCGCCCAGTATGGCGAACCCGGCACACACGCGCCACATGTCATGCTAGAGCACGATGGCTGCCCGATCCCGACTATTGATCTCTATCGCGGCGTCTGGACACTGCTCACTGGCGAACACGACACTCGCTGGTGCAAGGCGACTCAACAACTGAGCTTCCGGCTCCATATTAATTCGTTAGGAGAGAATGGGCTGGCAGATGTCGGAGGGCGCTGGTACGAAGATTTCGGCGTGGGAACCGAAGGAGCAGTACTGATCCAGCCCGATGGCTTTGTGGCGTGGCGCTCGCCCGGCAGCGTGGATAACCCATACGCAACGCTCGAACATGTGCTCGATCAGGTGTTGTGCAGAACTTCGAGATAAAGGACCAGCTTTGTCCTCTACCTGTTGTATAGTAACGAGCAAAGGTGTGGTTTGATCGCACAAAAAATAATGCAAGCGTACATAGAAAGAGGACAGATAATGGAGATCTATCTGGAAGTGGGACAGAAAAAGGTGGCGGCCTACGCGCTGGAGTGGCCCGGCTGGTGTCGTTTAGCCAGGGGTCGCAAGGAGGCTGTACAGGCGCTGCTCGACTATGTGCCGCGCTACCGTGTAATTGCACAACGGGCCGGGCTGGACTTTGAACCGGGCGATCTCGTCACGACAGAGGTTGCCGGCGATTCTAACACTGATTGGGGTGTGCCAGCAATCATCGTCCCTGCCGATCTAGAGCCGATGGATGCGGGGCGAACCACAAGGCGCGTCGCCCTGCTGCGTGCGGCATGGGAGGTGATGGATGAAGTCGTCGCAGCTTCTCCGGCGGAACTGCGCAAAGGACCACGCGGCGGCGGGCGCGATCGCGACAAGATCATGAGCCATGTGATCGAGGCCGAACGGTCCTATGCCCGCAAATTTGGCGTGCGACACAAACCGTTCCCCCACAACGACCGCGCCGCTCTGGCTGCGATGCGTGCCGAGATCGCCGAAGCGCTGAGCAGGCCCACTGACGGCTCACCGATCTGGCCCACCTCATATGCCATCAGACGTATCGCGTGGCACGTCACCGACCATATCTGGGAGGTAGAGGATAGGCGACAATGAGCGCGGCATGAAACCGCTGAGGGTGGGATAGAACAGGGCCTGCCGCATGCCATCGATCGAGTAGCGGATCGGGTTAAACACGCTGATATTGTGCAACCATTGTGGCAGGAAGGCAATCGTCGTAAAGCCGCCACCCAGGAAGAAGAGATCACGATATTGCGGGTCCCGCGCAGCAGCGTGCCAACAATCGCACCGATCCCGGATGAGGACAAACGGTGCAGCGGGAACATGCTTGCTGGCGGAACGGCGCTTTTTTCTCGTTGGCAAAAGCAATACCCCATTCCTGACTCTTTCCCTCTTATTGTTCCATCTCTTTCGCTATCCTACTCCCCCAATAATATTTGCACACAAAAAATGGGTAATATTACCGATATATCTTTTTTCTCAGAACATGTACACTATGACTCGTGATAAAAAGCCGAACACCAATACATATAAATGAGCAAAATGTAGTATTAGCATAAATACCTATGGCAAACAGGAGACTTTTTGTGCAACACAAGATCCATCCAACCGGTCTTCAACGTTTTCAAAACGAATTATCTGGCCGCCTGCTGTTTCCACATTCCTCGGAATATGATGATGCTCGCAAAATCTGGAACGGCATGATTGATAAACATCCCGCAATGATCGTAAAATGCGCTAACTACGCTGATGTTATCGCCGCTGTTCGTTTTGCGCGTGATACAAATATAGAGGTATCTGTTCGAGGCGGCGGTCACAATGTTGCTGGAACCGCGCTTTGTGACAATGGTCTCGTTATCGATCTCTCAGACATGAAAGAGATCACAATAGATCCTGTCAAACGGACAACACGAGCACAGGCAGGTATGACGCTTGGTGAGTTTATTACTGCCACGAGCAAATATGGGCTGGCAACCACGACCGGGATTGTCTCCGATACTGGGATGTCGGGCCTGACGCTGGGCGGCGGCATCGGCTGGCTGATGGGCAAGTACGGATTAGCTGTAGATAATCTGCTCTCCGTCGAGATCATCACCGCTGATGGGGAGCTGCTCACCGCCAGTCCAACGGAAAACGCCGAACTGTTCTGGGGCGTTCGTGGTGGCGGCGGCAACTTTGGCATCGTCACCACGTTCGAGTTCCAGTTGCACCCCGTTCAACAAGTGCTGGCTGGTCTCGTTGGCTATCCAATCACCGCGATAAAAGAAGTATTGCAATTCTATAGGGAGTTTAGCGCCAGCTCGCCCGATGAATTAACCCTCTATGTAGCCATCATCACCACACCGCGTGGTATGCCCCTGATCAACATTGCTGCCTGCTACTGCGGCGATTTGCAGGAAGGGGAGCGCGTACTCGCACCACTGCGGGCATTTCGACCACCCCTCTTCAATACCATTGCTCCCACGGAGTACCTCGACTTTATCCAGATCTTCGATGCAGAAAATCCACGCGGCCTCAACTATTATGAGAAAGA
>JAICIM010000669.1 GCA_025928885.1 Ktedonobacteraceae bacterium
CGAAGCTGCAACCCCGCTGATCGGTGCTTCGGTGTGAATTACAAAACGTCTATTGTACCTCTTTGATCAGATCCTCTTGCAGCTCGGTCCAGAGGTCCCTGGTATCCCTTTCGCTGGTGCGTATATTGCCGATCGCGATGCGAATTGTGAAGCGGCCATGCAACTTTGTGTGGGAGAGTAGGAAGCGTCCGGTCGCGTTGATGCGGTTCATCAGCCGTTCGTTGAGCGCGTTCAGTTGTTCCTCGTCGTCTATGCCCTGTGGATGAGCACGCAGGCAGATCAGGCTAAATTGTGTTGGCGTCATGCGTTCAAAGTCGGACGAGGCATCAAGCCAGCTGGACAGCAATTGCGCGAGGCGACAATGTTCGCGAATACGTGCGGCGAGTCCCTCATGGCCGAAGTAGCGCAAGATCATCCAGAGCTTGAGCGAGCGGAAGCGGCGGCCCAGCGCGTTGCCATAGTCCATCAGGTTCGGCGTCTCGTCGCCCAGGCTCTCATTTGTGCGCAAAAATTCGGGGATCAGGCTAAAAGCTGCTTTCATCACCTCCGGCTTGCGCGTGTACAGTACGCTGCAATCCATCGGCGTAAAGAGCCATTTATGCGGATTGACAATCAGCGAGTCGGCCCGTTCACAGCCCTCCATGATCCAGCGCATTTCGGGGAGCAGTGCTGCCATGCCGCCATATGCCGCATCGACATGGAGCCAGAGGTGATGGCGTTCGCAGATATCGGCGATCTGTGGCACCGGATCAATGCTGGTGGTGGAGGTTGTGCCAACGGTTGCAACAACGGCGAATGGGAGCCAACCTGCCGCCAGATCCTCCTCTATGGCGTGTTCCAGTTCGGCAACATCCATACGAAACTGGCTATCTGTGCCGATCTTGCGCAGCCCCTCCTGTCCAACGCCCAGCACAATCGCCGCCTTATCCGCTGCTGAGTGGGCCTCTTGAGAACAATAGAGGCGCAGGCGTGGCATATCGCTGCGCCCGCCCATCCCTTGCTGGCGAATATACAGGTGGGGAATGGCTTCTCGTGCAGCAGCCAGAGCATAGAGAATTCCGGTAGAGGCTGTATCGTTGATGACGCCAAACATAGGATGTGGCAGACCAAGCAGCTGGCGCAACCAGTCCAGCGTGACCTGCTCCAGCTCGGTGGCAACCGGAGAGGTGCGCCAGAGCATCGCGTTGGTATTGAGCGCCGCCGTCAACATTTCGCCCAGAATGCCGGGACCGGAGCCGGTGTTGCTAAAATAGGCCATAAAGCCGGGCGCGTTCCAGTGCGTGATGCCGGGCAGCAGCTGTTTGTCGAAATCTGCGAGAATCTGTTGCATCGCTTCTGGCTTTTCGGGCGGCTTTGCTGGCAGCGCGTGGCGAATATCTCCCGGTGCGAGTTGCGATAATACGGGATACTGCGCCGCATTGCTGAGATAGTTGGCGATCCAATCCACAACCTCGTGACCGTAGCGGCGAAACGCCTCCGGGTCCATATCGCCCGTTGCTGTGGGCTGCTGGGCAGCATCTAGCGGTGTATGCTCTTCCATCTAGCGGTGTCTCCTCATAGTGAAGTGCGTCAATGTAATATTCCTTACAGGATAGCATAATTGTCGAGTGAGATAGCGTAGTTTGGGGGGGGTATAGTGAAGACTATCAATATGAGGTTGGTAAAGAAGATGTCGGATCAAATGCTAACTGTTTGCTTCCTGCCATTGCAAACATGATTGTGCTTGCTCATTTGCAATGGCAGGAAGCAGATATCTATTGATTCAGCAGAATAATCTCAGCGTCATCGCGTGTCTGTGCAGCAAAGAGCTTGACGATCAATTGCTGGATTGCGTGATGGTCCTTGATATGTTCCGCTTGTTTTTGAGCCAGGCTTGCCAGATCTGGAAAACGGGATTCTACTGCATGGAGTAAAGTCTCACGCGACTCGCGAAGCATTTCCTCTGCTGCCGCTTCCCGTCCTTTTTCGATGCCCTGTTCAATGCCCTGTTCAATGCCCTGTTCAATGCCTTGATTCAATCCTTTTTGCAAAATGTACTTGTAGAACCAGGTATCGCTGATGATTTCTTCAAGCATAAATGTCTGCCTTTCTAACCATGACTGGTCTTCTTCTTGTAGAAATATCATCGAGGCCAGGGTGAGCGCAAGTGTGAGCAACTCCTTCTGATCTCTCAGATCCTCGAACACTGTTTCTGCTACTTCGTGTCGTTCGCCGTCCTTCGCTAGCAAACAGAGCGGGAGCAATCCCTTCAGCCCTGTCTGTTGTAAATCCGCAATCGGTTGCTCCCACAACTTAATATTTTGAAAGCGAAACGTATGGACCGTTTCAAATTGTGGGAGACCCCATATTAAAAACGGTTTGGCTACCTCACTTGTTGGCCTGAGATAAATGACTACAGAATAAACCGGGCAGCCATATTCAAGCGTCGCAAGTACATTATACTCCCAGACACGTCTAGCCATCATTGGATCAGCACGCTTCTGGAATTCGATATGCAGCAATGCCTCTTGCCCATCAATAACGATTTTATATAGTACATCTGCATTGCGTGTTTTTGTTGTCGTTTTCAGTTCGAGAGGTGCTTTTTCAAGCAGCGTCGCCCCTGGCATTAGCCATTGTACAAAGTCCTGAGAACTGGCCGCAAACAAACGTTTAAAAGTATCGTCCCACTGGGGAGCCATAATTTTTTCTTTTCCTCCCTCGCAACATATATAAATATTATACTTTTATATGGAAATGAAAATCATATTGATATTTATCGATATAATAAAAACTTAAAGCGCATAACATTAAAAATGAGAAATAAGGCTGCTTCTATAGACCCGCTAGTCCCTGATGGTCCCCTTCTTCCTGCATCTGTGATACAATAGCGTGGACTTGAATGACGTTATAGCCGCATGCTCGTAAGACGCCGTTCCTCGTGTGACGACAGATCGTATTTCTTCTTTGATATGGAGCGTGATGATGTTGGAACAGATAGATTTACTGGCTGGATTGAACGAACCACAGAAGCAAGCCGTAACAACGACGCAGGGACCGGTCCTGATTCTGGCGGGACCGGGCAGCGGCAAAACGCGCGTCATCACTCATCGTATCGCCTATCTCGTGCAACATGAGGAGGTCTGGCCGCGTCATATCCTCGCCGTGACCTTTACCAATAAGGCGGCGAAAGAGATGCGTGAACGTCTGGAAAAGCTGGTCGGTATCAGTCCATCGAAAGAGATGATGATCGGTACCTTCCACGCCATTTGCGCCCGCGTGCTGCGCATGGAGGGCGATTCTCTCACACCCTGGGGCTTGAACCGCTCGTTCGTGATCTTCGATACTGACGATCAGGCATCTCTGGTCAAGCAGGCGGTCAAAGAGCTGAACCTTGATGAGAAGCTTTATCGGCCCTCGCTGATGCATGCGCACATCTCACGCGCCAAAAACGATATGCTCAGTCCCGATCAGATGGCGGAACGGGCCGCGAAATTTAGCGAAGAGGTGGCGGCCCGCGTCTACAAAGTCTATCAAAAGCTGTTGCGCCACAATAACGGCGTCGATTTTGATGATCTCTTGATGCTCACCGAACAGCTCTGGCGACGCGAACCGGAGATCTTGCAGCGCTATCAACGCCGCTGGCCCTACATCCATGTTGATGAGTTTCAGGACTGCAACCTGCCACAATATAAGC
>JAICIM010000117.1 GCA_025928885.1 Ktedonobacteraceae bacterium
GACTGTCTCGCGCTGGGTCGGCTTGTAGTATGGTTCGAAAGCGCGAGACAGTCGCGCCACTACGACCGGGGAGTTCCTGGCTTCATTCTCTATTATTTCACAGGTAAATGCTGAATTTTAGCAATCAGTTCCGTTGTGGAATGATATTGTAGATAGGGGAGCAGGCGCACGACGCCACCATATGCCTGCACAACCTTCGCCTCCGGCAGGCGCTGCGTATCAGGCGTGCCATCTGCCGCCCCCGCGTAATCGGCCCCTTTGACATAAATGGCGGGACGCAAAAGATCGAGCAGTGGAGAGGCCGTCGCTTCGGAAAAGATGGTTACATAGTCGATGCACATCAGCGAGGCCAGGATCTCGGCCCGCTCCTGCTCAGGCACCAGCGGCCTGCCAGCCCCTTTTAAGCGACGTACGCTCTCATCGGAATTGAGGCCAAGCACCAGGAAATCGCCCAGGTCGCGGGCCTCCTGGAGATAGCGCACATGCCCCAGATGGAGCAGATCAAAGCAGCCATTGGTAAAGACCGCTTGCTCTCCCACCTGCTGCCGACGCTGGATTTCAGTAGCGAGATCTTCCCGCGACCGAATCTTCTGTTGGGTCAGATCTAATAGCTTATTCATGCAATACACTCGCTAATTCATCAGGAGTATTGCTGGCACAACCGAGACGGCGCACCACAAGAGCCGCCGCAGCATTCGCCAGATACGCCGCTTCAGCCATCGTTGCCCCTGCTGTCAGGGCCAGAGTAAACGTCGCCGCCACCGTATCGCCCGCGCCATTAGTATCAACGATCTCGCTGGTATACGAAAGTGGATAGATAGGCAAGTGAACCGGCTCTTGCCCCTGCTCAAAAAGGCTCATCCCCTCGCTGCCACGCGTGATGAGGATGCCCTGAGCATTGCTTCCCTTTAATAGCTTGTAACCAGCTTCGTCTAGCTGACCAGAGCTGGTAATCGTCGCTTTGAGCGTCAGCTCTGCCTCTGGCTGATTGGGCGTCAGAGCCGTCACGCCCTGGAAGCGAAAGAGCGAACCATGAGAATCGGCCACGACAACCTTGTTCAATTCGCGGGCCAGCGGGATGCAGGCCTCGATAATATCGGGACTGATCACGCCATTTTCATAATCGGAGAGGACAACGGCATCGATCTGCGGCAACATCTCCTGAATATAGTTAATGATCTGCTCTTTATATGGCTCACAGACCTCCGAAGTATCCACGCGATCCACCCGAACGATATGCTGCCGGACGACCTGCGGGCTACCAGCCATAATGCGGGTTTTCGTAGAGGTCGGGCGGGTAGCATCGGTGAAGACGCCCTCCTGGTGCATATGCAGTGCATCAATCGCCTTGCGCAATTTCTGTCCTGGCAAATCGTCGCCAACTACACCCGTCAGAAATACCTCGGCCCCCAACGAGCGGGAGTTCACCGCAACATTGGCCGCACCACCCGGAACGGTGCGCTCCTCATCCAGTTCCAGAATGAGCACAGGCGCTTCACGCGAGATGCGTTCCGGTCGCCCGATCAAGTATTCATCGGCCACCATATCGCCTATCACCAGCACACGCTTTTCTTTAAACGATTTGATTAGCGATCGCAAGCGTGTACCATCGACAAGAGTTTGTGTCATACAGTTTTGCGTCCCTTTAAAAAAACTAATATGGCAAATTGAGGAAGCGCCAGCATACGTCGCCAGCGCCACGGCTCACGGTACAACCGATAGAGCCACTCCAGGCCGATCTGGCGCATAAAGCCGGGAGCGCGTAACTGGCGACCGGAGAGAAAATCAAAAGCGCCCCCCAGGCCGATTGCTACCGCAGCGGGCATTCGGGCGAGATTGCGATAGATCCATAACTCCTGGGCCGGAGCGCCATAGGCCACACAGACGATATCCGCGCTGGCAGCCCGAATGCGCTCGATAATCTCATCCTCTTCAGTAGGCGCGGGTGACCCAGCATAGGTGCCTGCAATCTGTAAACCCGGCGCAATCTCTTGCAAGCGTGTGGCGGCAATCTCTGCGACCCCGGGTGCCGCGCCAAGCAGATAGAGCCGGTAGCCCTTCGCAGCACAGCGCCGCGCCACTTCCGGCAGCATGTCGGTCCCTGTCACGCGCTCAGGCGTTGGCTGCCCGGCAAAACGGGTCGCCCAGACGATGCCCATGCCATCGGCAACGACCAGCGCTGCCTGATTGATACACTGACGAAAAGGGGCGTTGCGCCGGGCCTCCATCACAAACTCAGGGTTGACCGTCACCACCTGCCGACAAAGCTCCTCGCCCTCGCGATGGCGGGCCACCATCTGATCGATCGCATCCACCGTTTGCCGCAACGTCAGGCGATCTACCCGCACCTCCAGTACATACGTTGAGGGACGGGATAAAGGTTCATCTATCATGTGTAACGACATATATTTTCACTTAGAGAGACAGAGAATTTACCAGTGAATGATCTCTGATTCCATATTAGATAGAAGCACATCCGGGCGCGTCTCTTCGATGAAGCGGCGAACCCGCTCCAATACCTCACCCGCGATCTGGCTACTATTGCTAACGCAGCTGACGCCGAGCACCACTATCTGCCAGCGATCATTCTCATCAACCTCGGCCACCGCAACCTCAAATTGATTGCGGACTCGCGCAATAATAGATTTGACGATCTGCCTCTTCTCCTTTAACGAATGACTATCCGGCAGATGTAACGTGATTTCACAAACTCCTATTATCATGCTGCTCAATGTGGTCATCAACGACCGTATATTCAAATATTGGTACAACATTCATGGAGGGCAATTTGCCTGCATAGGCGAGGCAAAACCATTGCCAGTTGATCGCGCATGCAGAACACGGCACTAGTATAACATAGCAATGCCCGATTACAATTATGCAAGAGTGGAGCAAACTCGACGCTTCTACCTATCTTTGATACAATTCTATAAGTTTGAAAAGTTCTGTATTCACGAGACAATCTGGTTAGATGTTCAGGAGACGGCAATGATAGATACCAATAAAGCCCACGATGGGCAACAACCTTTACCGATGCAGGGCGTTCCTCAGCCCACCCGCGACGAAGTGTTGCAACTGCCACGTGTACACATCTCTTCTCATCCAGTAATGGCCCACAAAATGACGGCCTTACGCGACAAAAATACGACGCCACCGGATTTCTATCGACTCGTCAAAGAGATCGGGGCGCTGCTGGCCTATGAAGCCACGGCAAGCCTTGCCCTTAATCCCTCAACAATCGAGACCCCCCTACAAACAACAACTGGTTACAGATTGGCGGGCGGTATCGGCGTCACACCTATCTTACGAGCCGGGCTTGGTCTGGCCGAAGGGTTCCGCGAAGTCCTTTCTGATGCCCAGGTCTGGCATCTTGGCTTGAGGCGCGATGAGCGCACGCTGCGAGCTTTGGAATACTATAATCGGCTTCCTCATCAGATCAACTTGCAGGTCTGCTACGCCATCGATCCCATGCTTGCCACCGGCGGATCGGCAATCGATGCTCTCAATATACTCAAGCGGCGCAACATTCCGCGCCTCTGTTACGTTGGTATTATTGCAGCCCCTTACGGCTTGCTGAAGCTCACACAGGCTCATCCTGATGTTGACATCTATATCGCGGTACTCGATGAAAGCCTGAACGATTACGGCTACATTGTACCAGGGCTGGGCGATGCTGGAGACCGACAGTTTGGGACGCTCTAAGCGCTCCCTCGCTGGTCTCAGCACACAAACAAAATATAAAGGATAAAGTGGTGTCTACACCTCCAGATTCATTTCCAGACGAGCAGGACTCGCACGAACCCACACAGGAAACGGGCCAGGAGCGTCCTGATGAACAGCCCACGCCCGCAACACCCGAGGAAGAACTGCCAGATGCATTGCCCCCAGAGGCACAGGGAGAGACCAATGGAGGGCCATTAGGCTGCTGCATGGGGACGATTGCAGGGCTTTTCCTGACGGTCCTGTTCACAACAGGTATTCCGCTCCTGATCTATCAGCATGCTCTGCCCGGCGGGATTGCCTTTCCAATCTCCCTGATCGGGGCGATTGTCTGCGGCATTCTCGGCTGGTGGATTGGCAAACGCGTCTACCGCGAATATGAACTGTCGCCGCGACAAAAGCAAAAGCTGGAAGCATGGGAAAAGCGTAAAGAACAACAAGAATCAGCAAAAACAACGCGTAAACGCAAATAAATAACCAGGTCATGATCGCGCCCCGTGCCTAAATAAGAAGAAAGGTAGAAGCAGGATATCACCGAGGGGTTCCGCTCGTTATTACCAATAAGGTGGAAATACAGCATACAAATAGAGCGAGTAACGCGAAAAACGGTAAATATCTGATCATTATGCATATATCTTGTGTAAAATATTCTTAGCAGGCGAAAGAGAGGCAATAATGCGGGTTGTCATTTTCTGCGACATGGAAGGGATATCCTGTATAGAAACATGGGAGCAGGTGACTGGGGGTACTGCGCTCTATGAAGAATGTCGCAAGCTCTATACAGATGAGATGAATGCAGCGGTGCGAGGGGCGCGTGCAGCTGGTGCGAGCGATGTAATCGTGGTGGATTGCCACGGTGCAGGTGGGGCCTACAGTTTCAAGAGCTTTCTCCCCGATCGGCTGGAATCCGGGGCGCAATATGTATTTGGTTATCCCTGGGCGCGTTATATTACGGCCTTCGAGCAGGGATGCGACGCGATTCTCTTTGTTGGGGCGCATGCAATGGCTGGCACCTCGGATGGCGTCCTCTGCCACACCGTCTCATCTGAAGCATGGTACAACGCCCGCATTAACGATATATTAGTGGGTGAAAGCGGCATCCTGGCAGCCATCGCCGGGTGCTGGAATGTACCGGCAGTTTTCGTCTCAGGAGATAGCGCAACCTGTCGAGAGGTCCAGACGTTGCTGGGGGAAGCAGTCGTCACAGCGGAAGTCAAGAAAGGCCTGGGGCGCTTCTCCTCCGTCAATATGGCCCCCAAAGATGCCTGCGCATTGATCGAAATGAAAGTGGCTCAGGCGCTCAGTCTCAGAGAAAACTGGCCACAACCCTTCAAACCCGCAGGGCCGGTCACATTCCGCGTCGAACTGGCAACGCCGGATCGCGTGAGCGATTTTGTTGGACGTACAGGCGTGCGTGTTGAGGGACCACGCACGGTCAGCACAACCGCCGATACCTTCTGGCAAGCCTGGGATCAGTTCTGGTATCGCAATTGATGTAACAAATGTTCGCCGAACAACGATTTTATGGTAGAAGCGATGGGATGCAAGCAAACGAGGAAGCAGCTTGCTCCCTGACTACATCGCTCCATCTACTTGTGCAGAAGTACCTATCCTGATATATGCCAAAGGAGTAGTAGCATTCCTGGCTACATGCAAAAACCAGTATTGATATACGTATAAATATTTACCGAGCCAGAAATTCCATGCGTTTATATACCAGATTATACTATCATGATGCAGACTATTGGACAGCGGGTACACGATGTGAGATAGTTCCTATGGGACATTCCGAGAATTTGGATTTGGGGTTTGGATTTGGGGTTTGGATTTGTAAAGGCGGCTCTGCCTGCTCCGGTACTCAAACAAGCATGATTTCTGGTCATTATTGGAGGTTTTCTTTATGTCTGCTAGCTACCCACCTTCTGGAGGCCGACCGACTCAATCGTGTCAGCGGTGCGGAATGTCACTCCCTCCAAATGAAATACGTTGTGGGAATTGTGGATTCTCAAATGTACCCGGACCGGGAGGGAACGTCCCTGGTGGATCATCTCCTCAAATGCCAATGAGTGGACCACCCTCGCAAGCAGGTTTCAACCTGAGACAACAATTCGGCAGCGGTACATGGGGTTCACAGGCCGGACCCCAGATGGGTAGACCAGCAGGTGCTCCTACCGCCAGCGGTCTCTACACGCCCCCATCCATTCCACAACCGATCCCGTCCGGTCCCGTCCCTGTCACGCCCGGACCGGTCCCCATCACGCCTGGTCCCGTTCCCGTCATGCCTGGACAGGCCCCCATGACGGATATGGATGGCTGGGCGTTTCCACCATCGGCTCGTGTGCCAGCTGCCAACCAACCCGCGCCAATGCCGGTCGGTCCTGCTCCAGTGATGAGAAGGGTGACCACCGGCCTCAACCGGCCAGTCTCCAGAGTGCGCGTTATGATGGGTGTGATCGTCCTGGTGATCCTCATCATCAGTGGCAGTATTATTGGTATTGCCTACTTCAACAAAGAGACGAAACCAACGCAGCAAAAAGTCGTCGCGGTTCCCACGCCGAATAGTGCGCCGCAATACCTCGATCCCTTCAACGATAATACCTACGGCTGGAATCTGGAAAGCGAACCCGGCAAATATTCAGCACAGATCGGCGGCGGCAATCTAACGCTGGAAGACGACAACCACAAATTGCTCTGGGAGCAGTTGCCAGGACAACATTCGTTTAGCGACTTTACCCTTTATGTTGATGCCACACTCACCAAAGGAGATCCGCAAAACGGCTATGGCGTCTATATTCGCGGGAGCGCGAACGCCAATAGCGATCTTGCTACTTATTATCGCTTTGAACTATATGGCGACGGTGCCTATGGAATTTATAAAGGTATCATAAGCGACGGCGGACAGACAGGTTATACAAAACTGGTAGATTACACCCCCAGTACCGCAGTAAATAAAGCGGGAAAAGTCAATCATATTCGCGTGATGGCCCAGGGATCTACACTCACTTTCACGGTCAATGGCTATGAATTGCAGACGCTCAACGACACGAGTTATGCGAAAGGCACCATTGCCTTCTTCGTTTCCAACACAACCGACGCAAAAGCCGGAGCGCAGGCTCAATTCGCAGGATTCGGCATCTACAAACCCGGCGCATAAACAAACTTCAAACAAATAGAGGCGCTTCATCAAACGAAGCGCCTCCGTCTTTATTCTTTAGATATTCCCCGATCTGTCGTAGTCGCGCGACTTCATCGCGCTGGGTCGGCTTACTGTGCGGTTTGGAGGCGCGATAAAGTCGCGCAGCTACGACACCCTCGCCCCCAACCGTATCCAGGGCTTCTCAACCAGTAGATACGAAGCCGTAGCGACCAGCACAACGACCGTGGCCGCCCAGAGCCAGTAATAGAAATAGGTGGGATAGACCTGAGCGACGAGAGAGGGGGGCAGCAACGTGTCGCGGAAGAATTTGAGCAGCGGCAGATGCCACATATAGAGGCCATAGGAGATGGTCCCGATCCAGCGAACCGGCTGCCAGGAGAAGGGGCGCTGCAAACGCTGATCGCCAAAAAGGATCGCGGCCAGGCAGGCTCCATAGCCGAGCGCAATCACCATCTCATTGAGCCAATCAAAAACAGAGTTGAAGGGTGTAAAGAACAGCGCCAGCACGGTGGAATTGCTGACCAGCACGTGGAAATGCCAGGCGGCGGTAAAGGTCAGGATCAGGATGCCCGCGCCCCAGAACCACCAGCTTGCGGCCTTGCCACGTTCCAGAAGTACGCTGCTCTCAGACGAATGATGGGCAAAGACGTAACAGAGGCTCAAGATCATGCCTACAGCAAAATTCTCCAGGTATTTGCCCTGCACACCATAAAGGAAAAATTTGGCCCCGGCAAACAACCACGATGGGAGATAAAACGTCTCTGAGGGATGTTGCGATAGATAACTACCCACATAGCGAATAGATAGACCCCAGACGATCAATGCACCACAGCAGAGCAGCATGGCCCTGAAGCGCTGGAGCGGGGTCGATCTGATGCGGCGGGCAATCGCGCCAAACGCCAGCGCAAGGAAGGGCAGAAGCAGATAAAACTGCCACTCAACGGCCAGCGTCCAGAACGGTCCATTGAGCTGACGCCACGTCTGGGGAACAGAATCCATGAAAAAGGTAAAGAACAGCGCTAGTTGCTTCCAATGATCGGGTTGCAGATATTGGCGCTGAAAGAGGAGGATCATCAGGCAGAGAGCTAAGTAATAGCCTGGAATGATGCGGAGCGCACGGCGCAGGTAGAAGCGCCGCATAGACGGCCACCTATTTTCAAAGAGCAAAGCTCTGGCATAGGGCAGGAACAGGAGAAAGCCGGAGAGGACAAAAAAAAGCGTCACGCCCGAACCGCCAAAGGTGACAACTGAGCTGGCAAGCGGATTTGCATGCATATCCCAGAAATGATTACGCACCATGCCATTGATATGAAACGAGATCACAGCAATAGTTGCAACCGCACGTACCCCATCAAGAGCAGGAATAACTGTTTTACCATTCACCGATTTTGCAGCATTTTTCATACAAGAACCTTTTTGTAGAGAGCAGGATTCAAAATTCAATCATAGTCACATCACTCAAAGCACCATTGCATACATCACCACGATTCCACGTCCTTGCTGGTAACTGATAGAGATAAAATAGCAAAAAGTGGCGCTGCACCGATATTATGATGCAGCACCACTTTTGCTTCAATGTTGTTATACGCGCACATCTTTCATTTTCAGGAAGATGCCGGTGAGCACGGTCAGAAAGATGATGATCACACCGAGAGATGCCCAGGAGAGCAGGATACGGTGCATTGCATCGGCCTGAGTAAAGACCGAGAAGAGGGTGCCATGATAGGAGGTATCAGTGCCGAAGAGCTGGTCGCCTCCCATTTTGTCGGCATGCAATCCTACCGAAGTTCCCAGAGCAGCCATAGCCCAGCGCGTAGGGAAGACTGCCGCCATAATCTGCAAAGGCCAATCCTTCAATGCAATAATCGCACCCGAAAAGATGACCTGTGGCAAAAGCACAATGGGTATAAAACTAATAGCGCGGTCATTATTTGGCGCAATAGCCGAAACAGTTAGACCGATCATCAAGCCCGTCATGGATGTGAGGACCAGAGTAATATACGTTTCCAGGATTACAGGCAGGAAGGCCCCCTGTTTCAATGGCTCAACGGCGTTGACAATGAAGAGCAGCACCGCGCTCTGGAAGAGGCAGAGCAGGCCCAACACAACGATCTTGGAGAACATATACGGTATAATCCCCAGATTGACCGCTCGCTCACGCCGATAGATCTCAATCTCTTTAACGATCTCACGCGAACCGTTAATCGAGCCAAAGAGGACCGTTGCAAACGAGATGATAAAAAGGACTTTCTGAGCGTCCGCGCCCTGGCCTGGCCTGATAAAATCCTGCAAAGCCTCATCCACGCTGCCCTTCTGCTTCACAAAATCCTTGACATCTGGCCGCTGCTGACTGTCCTTGTTATCGTTCAAGAACGTCTTCACCTTACCACAATCAATGGTCTCTTTGCCCTGCTGGGCCTCCGGCAAAGCCAGAGGAGGCTTATTCTTCACGAAAATCTGTGTTTGGCACAACACAACACTATTAGCGTCGAAGATCCCGGCCCCGATCTCATAGCGCACCATCCCAACTAGCAAAAGCGCAATTACGGGAGCCTGTAACAGCAAGATTGCCAGATTGCCTGTATCGTTTTTCAATAGTTCGATATAGCGCATGCAGAGCAGGATAAACTGCATCCAGGGATTGCCGCGCTTGACGCGCTTCACATCGACCTGCTGACGCCCATTGGCCCGTTGCGCGTGTCCTTCAGTGAGGGGCTGAGCCACATAGGTATAATAATCGGGCGACGCCTTAAAACGAGCCTCTGCCTCTTCAGGAATGTGGGGATTCTCTTTGGTCGGCTCCAGCGAGCTATAAATTTCGGCGAAATCCGTCTTGTCAAAGAACGTCTTGGCCTCATTGGGCGGACCAAAGTAGGCCACGCGTCCGCCTCGCGCCAGGAAGCAGACATAATCGCAGGCGTTGATATTGTTAGTGGCATGCGTGACCAGCACAATCGTACGGCCCCGATCAGCCAGACGACGCAACAGGAACATCATCTTGCGATCCAGGCCCGGATCAAGGCCCGAGGTCGGCTCATCCAGAAAGAAGATGCTCGGGTTTGCCAGCAGTTCCAGCGCGATCGAGACGCGTTTGCGCTGTCCACCAGAGAGCTTGCTCACCAGCAGTTTGCGGCGCTCGGTCATCTCCACATCTTCCAGCACTTCGTTGATGCGCTGATTGATCTGATCGCGCGTGAAGTCGCTGGGCAGGCGCATGCGAGCGGCATAAAAGAGCGCCCGCTCAACGGTCAGATCGTTATGCACGATATCGCTCTGCGGCACATAACCAAGCTGCGTACTGAAGGCCGCCAGATTGTGATAATAATCCTGACCATTATAAAAGACGGTTCCCTGTTGAGCAGGACGCAGGCCGTTGAGGGCATCCATCAACGTAGATTTACCAGCACCGGAACCACCAACCAGGGCCACAAACTTGCGTGGCGGGATTGCCAGCGAAATATTATTAAGCAGGACAACATTATTATTGCCGGTTTTGCGCAAATCGATCGCATCGATACGAATACTGTTGCTCTCATCGTAACGATTGATCTGCTCACCAGTGAAAGCGAGGCGATAGGGACCAATACGGATTTCGTCGCCAGCTGTCAGCGGTCGCACCTGCTGCACCATCTGCCCGTTGACATAGACGTGGTTGGTGCTATTCAGGTCAACGACGCGATAGCCACCGGAAATCTGCTCTAAGCGGGCATGGTGAGCCGAAACGAGCGGGTGAGCGAGTACGATCATGTTATCGGGGGCGCGACCGATAGTAATTAACGGAGCGCCGAGGGGGATCGGATGAATCTGGGGAGTGGTCTCTAAAGATGTGCTGCTCCCATCGCTAAATGTCAGGGTGATCAGCGTGCCATGCTCATCGCCGATACGAAAAATATCGCCATGCTCCAGCGTTTTGCGAAACTGCTCATTGCCGCCAATAACGCGGCCCTGATAGATCAGACCGTTGAGGGTATGGCCACGCGAAGGATGGGGATGGATCAATACCCACTGCCCGCCTTCGCGTACAATCTGGGCATGCATTGCCGAAATCACCGGCTCATTGATAACGATCTCATTGCTAGCTGGATTGCGCCCGATGTTGATCACCGGCTTGAATAGCGTATGCTTCTCTTTCCCGGTATGCAGATTGCTGCTCACCTCTAGAAATGGAGCACCAGCCATAATGGTTTTATCGGGCAGATCTGGCGCTTGCGGCTGCTGGGCCAATATTGCCTGAGATGGCTGCATTGGATACAACGCCTGCGGCGGCTGTATGGGAGGGAAACCTGGCTGCGATGGCTGTACCGGGGGAAAGCCTGGCTGCGATGGCTGAGGCGGTGCTGGGAATGGCTGCTGATATCCCGGCTGCACCTGATACAGCGGCTGCCCAGGAGGCAGCGGCGTTGGCTGTACCGGAACAGCGGGCGATCCTGGTGGATTTGCTCCCGAAAAGGCCGGGGTATGAGCAATAAACAGAAACGCGGTATCATCCCCTAACACAATAGTACTGTTATGCTGAAGAACCGCCTGCTGGACATTATTCTGGTTTACCAGAACAGTACTTTTCTGGGAAAGATTTTCAATGCTCCACGATCCATTCTGCCATACCAGACGAGCATGATGGCGCGACACTTTTGGATCAGCAACCACGATATCGTTACTGGCATCCCGGCCTATTTGCGTCACCGCGTTTTGAATCTGAAACGTCTTTCCCGCCAACGGGCCAGCGACAAACTTGATCGAGCAAGGAACAGGGGGACTACCTTCAACGTGCATTCATTCACTCCTGGCAATCTATCAATAATTTCTATGCGTTCACTCAACCAAAGTAAGAACGTTGCGCACCTGGATACTTAGATCAATACATTGTGCCTGAATGAACATTGCAGAAAAAGCAATGGATGACCTCATTATGGCATACATCTGCCCAACTGGCGACAGGCAGCAATGATAGAACGTGCAATCTGAGCCTGATGAGAGTGAGCATCTGCGTGTAACCATAACCGTAGAGTTCATTGTAGAAGCTTTTCATGCAGGTTAGCAGTTATCTCCATCACAATTTAAAGATAGTGCAGTTAAGGAGTACAGATATGGTAGGCAATGAATATCGTCACCGCCTCTTTATCGAAGAGCCTGAAGAGCAACCGGCACCGACACAAGAAAAGAGACTCTCTCTTCGCGCCGCTTGTGACGATGAAGAGAGAATCCTCACCATACTGGAACAGAAAGAAATAGCTCTTGCCGCCTACGAGCAGGCGATTCAACTGGCCCCACACGAAGCGACGCTGCATTATCGTAAAGGGCAGCTCCTCGAACAGCTGGGCAGGTCACACGAGGCAGCCAGCGCATACCGTGAAGCAAATAGACTGGGCTATCAGCGGCAGGCAGAGACCTGTTCACAGACATCTTCAGCGCTCGTTAATGCGGAGCAAGGCCATTCGTGAACGGAGAGAATTGGTTAGCTCTATCAAATGTTCCAAGGATTGCTGCATACCGCGCATGTGCTGGGTAATGCCTTCAGTCATGCGCAATATTTCTTTGACAGCATTGACGACAGGTTGCGCCCCCTGGGACTGGCTCTCAGCAACCGAGCACACGCTTTGAATGAGATCGGAGAACTGCTCGGTCGTCATGCTTACAGCTTCCAGAGCCACACCCGTCTGCGTCACCAACTCCGTCTGTACCACCACCTGCTGGGTATTCTGCTCCACGCTCTGCGAAACCGCCGTCATCTCATGTTGAATAGTGCGAATATAGGTCGCGATTTTACGCGCGGCCTCTCCACCATGCACGGCCAGCGTACGCATCTCCTGCGCAACTACGGCAAAGCCCTGCCCATGCTCACCGGCGCGGGTGGCCTCGATCGCCGCGTTAAGGGCCAGATGATGCATGCGCGTGGTGAGATCTGTGATCAAGAGTACTGTTTCATTGATCTCCTGGCCGCTCTCGCTAAGCGCCTTCATCGTACGCGCCGATTGCATGGTGGCCTCGCGCACACTGCCCATGCCATTGACGGCGCGATCAACGGCGCTCTGCGCCTCAAGTGTCACATCCATTGCATCGACAGCTGTTTTAGCCAGCGTGGCCGCGTTTTCGGAGATGCGATGCATCATGTTCGCAATCTCGTTGACGGCGGACGAGATTTGATGAACCTGCTGCTCCTGCTGATGGGTGTCGCGGGCCAACAATTCAGAGTTGCGGTGAACGCTCCGTGCATGTTCATCGACAGCCAGCGTCACCATCTGCATACTGCCAAGAATAGAGCCAATCTCTTCGATCACATTGTTGATCACCTTAACAAGCGGCTGCAATCTGGTATGCGTGGTGTGAACACGAGCGCGTAGATCGCCTCGTTGCACCTGCTCCAGCCGATCGTGCAAGAGCTGGATCTCTTTCTCCAATGCTTGCTGCTCAGCCTCCCGCTCCTCAGAGAGCAGAGCATTGTCGATGGCAAGAGCAGCTTGAACCGCAAATAATTCAATAAGCTCTATACGCTCTTGCGATGGGATCTGACGATCGAGGGGATTATCAAGAGAAATAAAACCTAGCAGGCGTTGTTCGCGTGGACTATAGAGCGGCACAAACAGGAGATCATCAGGATGCCAGCCACCGGCCTGGTAGTCGTCCATCGACATGTTATACACAATCGTTATATTTGCAGATGGAATGTTATGTTTATGCGAAATATAGTAGCTGTGGCTGATGCGAAACTCCTGGCGCAGGAACTTCATAAAATC